>JBLYYU010000486.1:0-2744 GCA_048550275.1 Polyangiales bacterium | reverse complement strand
GAGGCCATGGGGTTCGCCGGCGTCGAACAGCGCACGCCAAACGGTGACCGCATCCTCGCTCGCACAGAAGAGCTCGTAGCCGTCCTCGCCCGTGTAGCCGGTGCGGGCCAGCCAGAGATCGACACCGGCGAGGGTCGCCCGGGTCACGTGGAAGTAGGGGAGGTCGAGCACTTCGCTAGGTGCGCCGAGGTCTCGCATGATCGAGACGGCCTTCGGGCCCTGGAGCGCGAGCAAGGCCCAGCTGTCGGAGACGTCGTTCCAGGGCGTCTCGAGGCTGAGGTTCTTCGCGAAGTGCGCGACGATTTTTTCCCGGTTGGACGCGTTGCAGACGACTAGGACTTTCTCTTCTTCGAGCCTGTACACGATCAAGTCGTCGAGGATGTAGCCGTTCTCGTTGCAGCAGGTGGTGTAGAGCGCGCGGCCTACTGCGAGCTTCGACAGGTCGTTGGTGACGAGTCTGTCGACGGCGGCGAGCGCTCGAGGACCCTCCACGACGATTTCGCCCATGTGGGAAACGTCGAAAAGGCCTGCACGGTTTCGAACCGCTTCGTGCTCTTTCTTGATGCCCGCGTACTGAACGGGCATGCGCCAGCCCGCGAAGGGAACGAGTCGGGCGTTGCGCGCCCGGTGCTCGTCGATGAGGGAGGTTTCACGGAGTGCTTCGGCCAATGTGCCGGGAGCTTAGAGGCGGTGCGGGTCCACGCAACCGGCACGGCCTCCGGTCGATACGAAGACCGTGGCTACAGGCGATACGCTTTGTCTGACTCGCGCCGGGCGGCGCATTCGGCGGTTTCCTTTGGGGTTCTCAGCGCTCGAGCTCGGCTCGCACCCAGATTGCGACATCGTCGTCCATGCCACGGCGGTGTCCCCAAGAGCGAGGCTGATTCAGCCTCATGGGGGCACCGTTTATATCTACGACCTGGATGCGCGTCCCGGTCTCGGCGCTCGCTCACTCATGCCGATTGGGCAGCCATTCGGCGTCGGCGCCGGATATTCGCTCGTTCGTCTGAAGACGAAGGCCGTGAGGCGAGAGGCAGGCGGCACGGAGCTGCTTCGGCCGGGCGGCGCGGAGCGTCTGCGGCTGTCTCTGCTGGGCGGCCATGGGGCATCGGCCCGCGCCTATCGAGTCGGGGAGGAGCCTCTCTCGATCGGGGTGGCTCCCGACAACGGCATCGCCCTGTCCGATCGGGCGGTCAGCCGATACCACTGCCGAATCGAGCCCTCTCCGAGGGGTGTGTTCATTCGGGATCTCGGGAGTACCAACGGCACCTGGGTCGACGGAGTCCGAGTTCGGCGGCACGAGATTCGGCCTGGTGCCGTGCTCCGCGTGGGCCGGACCGAGCTCAGGGTAGTGGGGCGCTGCAGCGCCGGAAAGGGCCCCTCGGAGCTCGTGGTCGAGTCGAGCGGCATGCTCTCGGTGATGGCCGATGTCGATCGATTCGCCCCACTACCGTGGCCTGTCTTGATCCGCGGTGAAACCGGAGTCGGCAAAGAGCACATCGCCCGGGCGCTCCATGCGCGCGGTCCACGGGGCTCGGGCCCGTTCGTGCCGATCAACGGCGGCGGGCTGACACGCGAGCTCGTCGAAAGCGAGCTCTTCGGGCACGAGCGAGGGGCGTTCACCGGGGCCGTGCAGGCGCATCGCGGGGCGTTTGAGCAGGCACATGGCGGCACGCTCTTCCTCGATGAGGTCGCCGAGCTTCCGCCCGATCTTCAAACGCGGCTTCTCCGAGTTCTAGAGACCTGGATGGTGCGTCGCGTCGGGAGCGAGTCCGCGAGGCGCGTAGACGTCCGGCTCCTCTGCGCCACACATCGGGACCTGGGCGCGATGGTCCGGGAAGGGGGCTTTCGGTCGGATCTGTACTATCGGATCCACCGCCTGGTCGTCGACGTTCCACCTCTTCGCGGGCGTCCAGACGACGTGGCGCCTCTAGCGACGCACTTCCTTCACTTGATGGAAGCAGACGTAGGGGAGCGAAGGCTCGGAGCTTCGGCTCTGGCGCGCCTCCGCGAGCACCCTTGGCCGGGCAACGTGCGCGAGCTCCGAAACCTGCTCGAGCTTGCGGCAATCGATTGCGATGGTGCGTGCATCGACCTCGGTTCGGTAGAGCGCGCGCTTCGTCGGAGCTCGGACCCCTCTGCGCACCGTCCCTCCGCCGACTCGCTTCGAGAGACCTTGGAGCAGTACGGGGGCAACATGTCCGCCGCAGCTCGGGCTCTGGGTATTCCGCGAACGACCCTTCGTGATCGCATCAACACGAACGTCGAGCGTGAAGCCTAGGCTGCGCGCTGGCGTGCTTCCTTGGCGCGCCGCACACGAAGCTCGAGAAGATCCTGCGCCACGCCGTAGATCCGTTTAAGGCCCGTCGACTTCGAATGGCCCGATCTCCGCGGCCGGCATTCGATTGTCACGACGGTCGTGGGGACGCCGGCGCCCAGAATCCGAATCGGAAACTCGAAGTTCAAAAAGAATGTGTCGGGCACCAGCAGGTCGACGTCGAAAAGCGGCCGGCGGAAGAGGTACGGCCCGTCGCTCTGCATGCGCACCCCGTGGACGAGGAAGATCAACGTGCGGACGCCTGCGGAGAGCACCTTTCGGTGAAAGCCGTCGTCACGGTGGTCGTACACGCTGAACACCACTTCGCTTCGGTCGCGTGCAGCTGCGTCGCGGAGGGTCCCAATCGCGGCCGGCGCGATTTGTCCGTCGGCAGGCAGGAAAGTGACCCAAACGCCCTTCGCGGTTT
>JBLYYU010000485.1:0-4837 GCA_048550275.1 Polyangiales bacterium | reverse complement strand
TCGAGACCATCATGATGGATTTCGAGCACCCGGACGATGAGCGGAGCTCGTTCTGCACGCCTTTGACGCAGAGACAGTTCTTCCCGGCAGAGCTCGAGGCATTGCTTCACTACAACGGCTTTGCAGTGGAATCGCAGGACGGCGACTTCGACGGTTCGCCGATCAGCGCGGCGACCGAGTCGCAAGTCATCATTGCCAAACTGCGCCCTAGTCCCTGAGCAGGACGTCGCAGTAGTACTTGAGGCGCTTCACCACCTTGCCGTGCGGGCGCTGGTGAATGTCCTTCTTGAGCGCGAGCATCACTCGGCGCTGCAAGGTGTAGCTGTTGCGCGCTGGCTTGGGAGCCGGATCGCCACCGGCAATCTCGATCGGGGCCCAGAGCGCCTCGGGGGGCCACTGCCATGCTTCTAAATCCGCGTTGTCGATCTCGGCGATCATCTGTTCGGCCAGCGCGCGCTTCTCGGCATCGTGAGCGAGCTCCGCGGCCCATTTGCCAACTTTGTCGGCGACGGGGCGCCCTTCGTTGTCAACCGTGATCGGGTCACCCATGCCCTTCTTCATCGGCCCGGCCTTGCCGTAGTCGACCGCTGCGGGTTCGTTTTCGATTCCGAGGTAGGCGAAGATCCGCTCGAGTTGCGCTTCAGGCTCGGTTACGAGGTCTTCGTAAGCGACATGCACCAGCGGAACCGGGCGGTCGCGAAGGAACGAAGCCATCGCGGGAACGTAGCGCTGGAGAATCGGATTGAACTCCTGTGCTCCCTGCCAATCGCCGTTGAAGAAGCTGTTCGCGTACGAGCTGAAGACCGCCAGCGGATGCCGCGTCAGAACCACGTATTTGGCGTCTGGGTAGAGACGCTGCAAAAAGGGCAGGACCAGAGCGTTCGCTGGCGTCTTGTCGAGGAAGTAGCTGCACTCGCTCGTCGACAGCATCCGCCCGTAGAGCGTGTCGGTGTATGCCCGCAGTGCGTCGAGATAGTCCTGCTCTCCGCCTGGTAGCCCCTCGATGAACGACTTCGTCGCCTCGGCGGCGTTGATGTGATCGTAGGGCGCCTTGTCGACATTGCCATAGACGCCGAGGTGCGCGATCGGACTGATCAGATGCGGCTCGGGATGCGTGAAGACCTGTGAATGCGCACCCAGCATGCGCTGAAGCAGGGTCGACCCGGCACGGGGCGGCGAGATGACGAAGACGAGCGACATCGGGGACCGGCCGCTTAACCCTGCGCGGCCAGTTGCCGCAGCACGTACTGCAAGATGCCGCCGTGCAGGTAGTATTCGACCTCTTGCGGGGTATCGATGCGGGTCTTCACGTTGAACGACTTGCCGTCGTCTGTCCGGACCGTGAGCGTCTTGCCAGGAACGAGGCCCTCGGAAATTCCCGAAATGGCGAAAGTCTCTTCCCCGCTGAGCCCCAAGGCTTCGCGGCCCTGCCCGGGCTCGAATTCGAGCGGAAGAACGCCCATGCCGATCAAGTTTGAACGGTGGATGCGCTCGTAGCTCTCTGCGATGACCGCGCGAACCCCGAGCAGCAGCGTGCCCTTGGCGGCCCAGTCCCGCGAGGAGCCCGTGCCGTACTCTTTGCCCGCAATCACGATGAGCGGGGTGCCCTCGGCCTGGTACTTCATCGACGCGTCGTAGATGCTGGTCTGCTCGTTGCTCGGCAGGTATCGCGTGATGCCGCCCTCTGTGCCCGGGGCCAATAGGTTGCGCAAGCGGATGTTCGCGAACGTGCCCCGCATCATGACCTCATGGTTGCCTCGACGGCTGCCGTAGCTGTTGAAATCCCTTGGCGCGACGCCGTGCTCTTCGAGGTACTTTGCGGCAGGGCCGTCGAGCGCGATTGCTCCGGCGGGCGAGATATGATCGGTCGTGACCGAGTCACCGAGCAAACAAAGAACTCGTGCGCCGTCGATGTCCTTGGGGGGTGCCGGCTCCCCGGCTTCGACGCCGTCAAAGAATGGCGGCAGGCGCACGTACGTCGAATCGGGAACCCACTGGTACCGGTCCGCCTCTTCGAAGCTGACCTCGCGCCACTCAGGGGGGCCGTCGAGCACGACCGCGTAGCGCTCGACGAACTGTTCTTTCTTCACCGAGGACCGAAGCGCTTCGGTGACCTCCTGGTGGCTCGGCCAGATGTCGCGAAGAAAGACGTCGTTCCCCTTCGGGTCCTGGCCGATCGGGTCGCTTTGGAAGTCGATGTTCATCGTCCCCGCGAGCGCGTACGCGACGACGAGCGGCGGAGAGGCCAAGTAGTTCGCCCGTGTCAACGGGTTGACGCGCCCTTCGAAGTTTCGGTTCCCACTCAGCGCTGACGTGACGACCAGGTCGTTCGCCTTGACCACCGCAGCGATTTCCGGGTCGAGGGGCCCGGAGTTGCCGATGCACGTCGTGCAGCCGTAGCCGACCAAGTTGAACCGGAGTGTGTCCAGGTCGTCGCTCAGGCCGGACTCATTGAGGTACTCGGTCACGACCTGGGAGCCAGGAGCCAGACTGGTCTTCACCCAGGGCTTGGTGCGAAGACCCTTTTCAACCGCCTTCTTGGCGACCAGGCCAGCCGCCAACATGACCGCGGGGTTCGAGGTGTTCGTGCAGCTCGTGATCGCTGCGATGACGACCGCGCCATTTTGGACGGTGAAGGTCTCATCACCCCGCGTGACCTCGACGCCCTTCTTCGCGTCTGCTTCGAAACCGCTGAGCACGTTTTGGAACGAGCGCTTCGACTCGGTCAGTGGAATGCGATCCTGCGGACGCTTGGGCCCAGCAATCGATGGCACCACGTCACCCAAGTCGAGCGCCAAGGTGTCGGTGAATCGCGGCTCGGGGTCGCTCGCCGTGTGGAACAGGCCTTGCTCCTTGAGCACCCGTTCGACCACGTCGACGTGAGCCTCGTCGCGCCCGCTGAATCGCAGGTACGCGAGCGTCTCGTTGTCGACCGGGAAGAAGCCCATCGTAGCGCCGTACTCGGGGGCCATGTTCGCAATGGTGGCGCGGTCGGGAAGCGCCAGACTCTCCATCCCCTCACCGTAGAACTCGACGAACTTCCCGACGACGCCCTTGTTCCGAAGCATTTGAGTGACCGTGAGGACCGCGTCCGTGGCTGTGGCGCCCTCTGGGAGCTTGCCCGTCAGCTTGAAGCCGACGACCTGCGGAAGAAGCATGCTGATCGGCTGACCGAGCATGGCCGCCTCGGCTTCAATGCCGCCGACGCCCCAGCCGAGAACACCGAGGCCGTTGATCATCGTCGTGTGAGAGTCTGTGCCGACCAGGCTGTCCGGGTACGCAATGCACTGGCCGTCGGCGTCGCGAGTGAAGACGACGCTAGCCAGGTACTCGAGATTGACCTGATGGACGATGCCCGTGCCGGGTGGAACGACGCGCATGTTCTCGAAGGCGCTCTGCCCCCACTTCAAGAACTGGTAGCGCTCCTGATTGCGCTCGAACTCTCGCTTCACGTTGTCTTCGAACGAGCGCAGCAAGCCGTAGGAATCGACCTGAACCGAGTGGTCGATCACCAAATCCGCGGGCTGAAGCGGATTGATTCGGCTCGGGTCGCCGCCCATCTTGGCGAACTGGTCACGCATGGCCGCAAGGTCGACGACCGCCGGCACACCGGTGAAGTCTTGAAGGAGCACCCGGCTCGGCCGAAACGCAATTTCTGTGCTCGGCGCCGCGGCCGGATCCCAGTTGGCGACTGCCTCGATATCTTCGCGGGTGACGGTCTTGCCGTCCTCGTAGCGCAGCAGATTCTCCAGCAAGACGCGGATGGAATACGGGAGCGTTGCGATGCCCTTGAAGCCTGCCCGAGTCAGCGCGTCGAGCCGATGAATGACGACCTGTCGGCCCCCGGCATGCGTCGTGACCCGGCTCTCAAAAGAGTCCATATTTGCCATGTGGAACTGCGTACCACGGCGGGTCTGGCGCGCCACCCCGGTCATTGGCTATGCTGAAAACGCTGCGTGACAAGCGCCGTCAGAAGCGCTACAGAATGCAGCCGCGGCGCCGTAGCCAAGTGGTAAGGCAGAGGTTTGCAAAACCTCCATTCGTCAGTTCGATCCTGACCGGCGCCTCCAGTTCCACTCTCCGATTTTCAGCTCTACAGGCCTCAGCCGTTCTAGCCTCGGCCCGTCCCGCGACCGGGGCCGCCAAAGCCTAGGTTCCTCGGCTGGCGGCTTACTTTATTTATTGTAAAGTAAGCAAATGGGCGCTTCTATCACTGAAATCAATGTGAAATTGCTCCGCGAGCACCTGGTCGAGGTGTCCGAGCACGAGGGAGAGCTGACCGACCTCGCCTACCGCAGCTTGTTCGCGAAGCGTCCCGACGCCGAGGAGCTGTTCGGCGCCTACAGTCGCCCGAACCAGCAGCGCATGATGGCCGAGACCCTGGGCGCGGTCCTCAACATGCTCGACCGGGAGCCCTGGCTCCACGAGTACGTGCACGCGATGGGCTCGCGGCATCAGTTCTCGTACGAAACCCCGACCGACATGTACGCCCCGTATGCCGAAGCGGTCTTGGAAGCCCTGGCGGGCGTCTCGGGCCCCAACTGGACCACCGAGCTCGCGGACACTTGGAAGGCTGCGCTCGACCGAGTCAATGAGATGATGACCGCAGGCTACCTACCCACGTCACACTGACTCACGCCTAGCCGACCTTGCGCAACGTATTCTCATCAGTGTGCGCAAACGGTTCGCTCTGCCCCTTGATCTGGAGTTGCGTGTTCTCTGCATACCAGATCGAGCCGTCATCATTGACTCGGAGCTCGATGTCGTAGCGGACCGTCTTGAACTCCTCGTCGAGAAAGGCGCCGGAGCAGATTCCAAAAACCTCACTGCCCACTTC
>JBLYYU010000484.1:0-4951 GCA_048550275.1 Polyangiales bacterium | reverse complement strand
CTTGCCCCCGTGCCCGAGGTGCGCGCCGAGATGTGGGCAGAACGCGTCGAAAACCCGCGGCTCGCCGCCACCAGTCCGCCAAATCACCAGATCCTCGTCGAAGTAGCGCGCCGGCCGAGCTTCCTCCCGATCCAAGTCATCACTGAAGCCAATGACGAACCAGCCTCTCGGGAAACGCCCGGTATCGAGGGACGGCCAACGCGTTGTCATGGCGGTATGATTGCCATCGCGAATTCAGCACGTCAATCCTCGATCGGGCACCCGAGGAATCGGCTCGTGCCCACACACCGGCTTTGCTATCACGCGTCCAGGGTCCTGAGGGGCCGCTCGGCTCCGCAGGCGATCTCGGAGCGAAGAAGAGGAATCAGATGGTGAAGAAGACTGCACTCATCACGGGCGCGGGCGGCGGCCTTGGACACGCACTCGTAGAACGGCTGGTTGCGAACGGCTGGAAGGTGTTCGCGGCAGACATCAGCGAAGAGATGCTTCGAAGCTCGATGCACGATCCGGACGTCGTCCCGGTCGTCATGGATGTGACGAGCAACGAGAGCATCCAGAGCGCCTACGACGCCGTTTCGAGCCAAACCGGCAGGCTCGACGGGGTCATCAACTTCGCAGGAATCATGGGCGTCGGCTCATTGACAGACATCCCCGAGGAACGCCTGGCCCGCATCCTCGACATCAACGTGATGGGGACCTACCGCGTCAACAAGGCGTTCCTTCCGCTCGTCGAAACGGCGAAGGGACGGATCGTCAATCTCAGCTCTGAAACCGGCTGGCAAAGCGCAGCGCCCTTCAACGGCCCGTATGCGATGAGCAAACATGCCATCGAGGCGTACTCCACCGCCCTACGTCGCGAGCTCGCGCTGCTGGACATCAAGGTCATCACCATTCAGCCCGGCGCGTTCCGGACCAACATGGTCGCGGGCATCGAGAGCGCGTTCACCGCGGCGGAAGCCGAGACCCCGAAGTTCGCTCCGGTGCTTCGGAAGCTCAAGGCGCTCGCCGGCAAGGAGATCGAGTCGGCGCGCGACCCGGACCTTCTTGCACAGGTGATCGAGTCCGCGCTCACGGTGAAACGCCCGAAGCCGTCCTATTCGGTGAAGCCCGACAAGTTGCGCTCGTTCATGGAGCAGCTCCCCACACGGACCGCTGATCAGCTCTACACGATGGTCCTCAAGCGCGCGCGAAAAGGCTAGGCGGACGGCTGGTCCCCTCTGTACTCGCAGCTAGAATGCTCGCCCATGGCGAACGACATCGTGAAGATCAAGCCAAAGCCCAAGGGTCTCGATAAGCCCTACGTGGGCACCATCATCAAGACCATGTCCAAGGTGAACGTCGCGGTCTACCGTTGGACGGGCGGCCTGCTCGGCTCGAAGTGGCGCGTCGGCAGCGCATTTCCCTGGGGTATCCCGGTGCTGCTTCTGACGACGATCGGCCGCAAGAGCGGCCAGCCCCGAATCGCACCGCTCGTCTTCATCGAGGAAGGCAAACGCGTCATCATCGTCGCGTCGCAAGGCGGGCTCCCGAAAGACCCGCTCTGGTACAAGAATCTTCAGGCGAATCCCGACTGCCAGGTTCAAATCAAGCGTCGAAAGATGGATATGAAGGCGCGCACCGCTTCGCCCGAGGAGCGCGAAGCGATTTGGCCCAAGCTGGTCGCCCACTATCCAGATTTCGCCAGCTACGCCACCTGGACCGACCGAGTGATCCCCGTCGTGATTCTCGAACCGAACGACTCACGGCAGACCTTTCCATAATCGCTATTGAGGCTACTATCCTCGCAATGCTTCGCGCATCGTGGATCGTGCTCATAGCCCTCCTGCTCGTCCCGGCGCTGGCAAGGGCGGGCAACAGCGACGACGTTGTAGCTGGCTCGGATGTGGCCATGACGGGCGGCGCGGTCGTGGCGAACGTCCACACGGGCGGCGCGATGTGGTTCAACCCGGCGGGAGTTGCGCGGCTCGACAGCCGCTCGGTCGATCTGACGGGCGCGGTCCTCTCATACACGATCGCGAGCGCCCCAAGCATGCTTTCCATCGAAAGCGGTGAAGAGAGCGCCGGCGAGTTCTCGGCTGTGCAAGCGATCCCGCGTGCGCTCACGTTCGTCGCTTCGCCTCGGCCTGCGCTCCGATGGGGAATCGGGTTTTTCTTCTCCCGGTCGTTTGATCGCTTCGTGCAGGACTCCGTCGAAACCGCAGACGGCTCCGCAGAGCCATCTGAGTTCTTCGCCAGCGCGGACCAGTCGAAGTCGCTCTACCATTTGAGCGGAACGCTAGCCTGGAAGAAGAGCGAGAAGTTCCTCCTCGGCGGCGGGTTCGACATCGTCATCGCCTCGCAGACGCTCAGCGAGATCGTGTCCGGCGCATACGACATGGGCGCCGCCGGGACCTTCAATCGCAACCTCAATCAGGCCGTCGCGGGCGGCGGGTTGCAAATGAAGCTGGGGATTCAGTGGGCTCCCATCGAGCAAGTCCGCGTCGGCTGGATGGTTTCCACACCCAGCTACCTCGTCTATCTAGACAACGAGACGACCGCGACCCAGAGCTTATCTCCCCCATCCGGTTCGCCGAGCTTCTCGGGCCAACAGGTCGACGAGATCGGTGGCACCTGGGCAGGTGTCGAGCGGGGTCTGACCAGACTCGGGGCTGCTTACCTCAGGACTTGGGGCTGGGTCGAGGCGGACTTGATCGTGGACTTTCCGCTCCAGACCCCCGAGCTCGACATCAACCTCAAGACCACTGCGAACGTGAGAGTAGGGGGGGTTTTCAGGCTGACCAATCGCCTGAAACTCGGCGCCGGATTCTTCACGGACTTCAGCCCAGTCAAGGACTTGGACAGCTTCGGAGACAGCGAGCTCGACTTCTACGGGTTCACGCTGGGGATCGATTTCGCCAATCGAGAAGCCCCGCCGGAACGCGGCGAGGATGGGTATTACCTCGCATTCGCAGTCGTGCTGCGGTACGGGCATGGAAGCGGAAAGGTTGCAGGGCTCCGGTTTCCATCGGCCTTTCCCGACACGCCATCGCAGCCCGGTGTGCTCAACCCCGTCGACGTCACAGTCAACGAGTTCGGCATCAACGTAGCGGTCAAAGCTGCGTTTTAGTCGTCGCAGACTTTCAGCGTGACCTGCGCATCGGCGCCGCCGACGAGCTTGGTTTGGCAACAAAGTCGGACCCTGTCGGGCGTGTCGCCGAAGATGTCGAGTACCTCGAGCTCGACCTCGTCCGCGGTCGAGAGCGCATCCACTCCCTCCACGACTTCTACGCGGCAAGTCCCGCAGGTCGCCGCGCGGCAGGAGTACGGAACGTCTGCCGCGGGGTTCGCATCGGTGATGTCCATGATCGCTTCGCCGGGCTCAGCGTCGACCTCCAGGCCTGCGGGTTCGAATCTCACTCGAATCATCGTGGCGCTTTGATCTGAATCGGGATCTTCGTAAAGCCGCGAGTGAAAGCCGAATGCCGGCGCTCGGCCCGTGCCCAGTCAATCTCGAAGTTCTCGCCGATGCGCGATCCCATCTCCTCGAAGTAGATCCGGATCATCATCCTCGCAACGTGGGCGCCGATGCAGAAGTGGGGCCCCTGTGCGAACGACAAATGCCGGTCGATTTCGCGGTGGATGTCGAGAGCGTCTGCGTTGTCGCCCCAGTGACGCGGGTCACGGTTTCCGGAGGCGTAGAGGTTGTGAACTTTGCTGCCGGCGGGAATCGTAGTGCCGTGTAGCTGCACGTCTTCCTTCGTGGTTCGCGAGAGGCCTTGCACCACCGACTCGATGCGCAGGAACTCTTCGATGGCGTTCGGAATGAGCGAAGGGTCGGCGAGCAACTCGCGATGTTGGTCCGGGTTCTGGTGAAGAAACTTCATCGAGTTCCCTATGAGATTTGTCGTGGTGTCGTTGCCGCCGGCGATCATCACGAAGCAAAAGCCCAAGATGTCCCAGTCGGTCAATGTGTCGCCGTCGACTTCGGCTTGGGTGAGCTTGCTGATCATGTCACCGGTCGGGCTCGCTCGCCGCGCCTGGCACATCGCGCCGAAGTACGTCACCAGCCCCTGAACCGCTCCGATCGCCTGTTGCACGTCGAGCGCGAAATCCGCAGAAGCCGAGGTGATCGCGTCCGACCAAGGGTCGAACTTCTCGCGATCCTCGGGAGGCACGCCAAGGATGTTCGCTACGACCATCGTGGGAAGCGGCGAAGCGATGCCTTTGATGAGGTCGACTTCCTCGCCGTCCGTTGATTTCTGTTTCATCGCTTCGACGTGATCGACGACGAACTGCCGAATCGTCGGTTCGAGCTCCTTCACCGTATCGGGCGTGAAGGCCTTCGTGATGAGACGGCGAAGCCGAGTGTGGTCTGGCGGGTCCATCATGATGAACGTGGGTGGAATTCCGAGCTGACTGATCTCGTCTTTGATCGGCGTCAGGCCCTCGGCGGACGAGAAGATCTGCGGCTTGCGAAGCGCGTGGAAGATATCCTCGTAGCGCGACAGGACGTAGAAGTTCATCCGTTCGTTGTAGTAAACCGGATGCTCGTCTCGGAGGCGCGCGTAGAATGGGTAGGGGTCGGCGATCAGCTCCGGGTTGAACGGATCGTAGATCGGGTCGTACTCGATTGTCTCTGCGCTCTGCGATTCGGATTCCATCTCTAGCCTTCCTCTGCTTGCCAGGGCCCATCGGCCCGCCTCACTCGGACGGGGAACGCTGTGAGCTGCGCCATCCCCGATAGTTTTTCAGTGTTGTTCACGCCGTCGCCGGCAAGCGCGTTCACATTGACGCCAACGCGGTGGACGCTCGCATAGGCCAGGCCGGAATCCCGGTGTCCCCAGCCGTGCGGCAAAGCGACGACGTGCCGCATCAAGTCGTCGCTGATCTGAACTGGTGCCCGGACCGTACCGTGCTCCGTGCCGATCTCGGCGATGTCGCCGTCGCTCAGCCCAGCTTCCGAAGCGTCTTG
>JBLYYU010000483.1:0-4098 GCA_048550275.1 Polyangiales bacterium | reverse complement strand
ACTGACGCCTTCAGCCTGGTCGGCGAGATCATCGAAGTGCAGCGCAAGCCCACATTGCCCTGGGGGCAGATCAACCAGACAGCGTTCGGCCCGCCGACGCCAAGCAACGATCGCGGCGTCATCTCCCAAGCCATCGTCGCCCTGGGCCACCAAGACATCGATCCGACCGGGCTGCAGGCGCCAGCGGGGCTTTCGATTCTGGGCGCAAGCAGCGACCACCTGATCCTCAGCGCCGGGCAAACCAGCATCTCGGTGGGTTCCGAAGTTCGATTCCAGGTCAACTACAGCGCGTTGCTACGCGCCATGACATCCCCATTCGTCGCGAAGTCTTTCTCGAGAGGCACCGGCTGAATGCGATAGACTATGCCTGATGCGCAAATCAGACCAACATCACCTACGCTCGCTCGCTCGATCTCGCGCCGGCTCATGACGACGAGCCCGGTGTCCATAAGGGGCGGGCAAACCCGACATTTCTATATTGCGTCTTCAGCCGAATTGCGCGTTACTAAGTACTATACCGCGTCAATCGTGGCGAAAAGAGGGCCTCTGAAATCGCTATGCGCCAGCCCTAACGCTTACCCGTACACGCGCGGATAGGCGGAACAAAGGCGGTCTTGGGTGCGCCGCAACTCGACATAACAAGCTAGTTCTGCCCAATTGGGCTCTCCGAATGGTCGCAATGGGCTAAGTGAGCTATCGGACCTGCATCACTACTCGAATAGGAACGAACGAAAATGGCTGAAGGTACAATCAAACGTCTTACGGACCGAGGCTTCGGCTTCATCGAAACCTCACCGGGCAACGACATCTTTTTCCACATGTCCAATGTGGATGCGTGCGCTTCGAGGATTTGCGTGAGGGACAGAAGGTCTCATTCGACGAAGGACAAGGTCCCAAGGGTCCACGCGCGGAGAACGTCCGCCCTCTTTAGAGGCTGACCGCAGATCTGGGTGAGGGCAGCTCGCGAGTGCGTGGGCTGTCCTCTAGCTGCGTGGAATGCCTAGTCCCGCCTTCTCGGTCTTCTTGGCGGCCTTTTCCGCCTTCTTGGCCTTCTTCTCTTTCGTGGTGAGTTTCGGCTTGTTCTTCGTGTCGGTTCTCTTGTGATCTTTGCTCATCGAGACCCCTTTGTGGTTCGGTTGCGGCGCAGACGTTCTACGGTCTGGTTCACACAATGAGTTCCAGTGTCCCCTGCCCACCCAGCAGGGCAAGCTGATGTGACATTGCCCCTATTGTCTAACGGGTTGTGCGATCAATGCAGCGCTGACGGTGCTTGCCAGGCGAGCTCCCGCTATCTTATCGTCGCGTTGAAATCGAGGGTTACATCGTAGACGTCGCAAAAGCCCGATGGGCCTACGTCGACGGCGACGTAACACGCGTAGTGTGGCCCCTCGAGTCGGCCTTGGACTGTTGAGGCCTCGGGATCGTAGTCAAAGACCTTCAAGGTTGGCAGGTCCGGACACGTGAACAGCGAGTCGTCTGGTTGGCGGATCGTACACATCCCGTCCGAGTTCCCAACGCCGAAAAATGGCGCGTTCGGCACGTTCTTTAACAGCAACAAGACTGCGCCACTGTCTGGGATTTGAACGTCGGCTTCAAACTGGAGCGTGAACTCGTTGTCGCCTGCTGCGAGCGGTCCGGTGTATGCAACGCCGCTGGGTGGCCCGAGGCCAAGGCCAGCTTCATCGGGCTCGGACTCGAAGACGAACTGAAATCCACTCGGCGAGAAGTCGCGGAGCTTAGCAATCGCACCCGAGAATTCATCTGAGAAATAGGGGCCGTTGATTTTCAGGTTCCAGGCCGCGGTTCCGAGTGCGAGCTCTAAGCGGCTTTCTCCTTGTTCGGGGAGCTCCGCCCAGAAGACCACGTCCAGACCATCGGTGGCATCAAAGTCTGTCGTGAACTCGGCCTCAGCGGTTAGGCGATAGGTGTAGGGACCAACCATGACGGCCTCGGAGACATACCAAGACTGTGTGGCTTCATCGCCGTTGACGGACACGTGAATCTGAATGTCGTCGACACCGCTTTCGACGCCGTCGATGTCCAACACGAATGGGAGCTTGTCGGGGTCGCCATCGTTTGGCGTTCCGTTGATGCGCACGGCGCCACCATCTTCCCAGTGGCTTGTCTCGGCTGGCGTCCGGTCCGGGTCGTAGGCTGTCAGGATTTCACGAGAGCGGAGGTCGTCGCCGCCCTGCACCCGTAGCAACTCGGCTCCACGAAACGGGTAAAAGTGCAAGCCTTGGTCCTGGACTTCCCGATGGGCTTCCTGCGTTGTGCGCCCGTTTTCTCCGAGTTCTTTGTAGAAGAGCCGCGCGGCATCCCCTGCAATGTCGGAGCGAATGATCTCTGTCCACCCGAGAAAAACGCTCGAGGGACGTGAAAGAAGATTGGCAATGTCGCTTCCCTTGAGAGTCTCGCACGCGCTGAAGAACACGATCTTTTTCTCGAGGCCGCCCGGGTAGAAGCTTCTGAACGCGTCGTCGGTCACGCCGAAGTCGGTTCCAATGGCGCTTGTGACGATGGAGGCTCCCGTCGTCTCGATCTCCTCTGGTGTCATCGCCCCGGAAAGGATGACGGTGTAGCACTCGCCGAATTCACAGATCTGTGTTCCATGCGACGAAACGTGAACCACATCAAAGTCGTTCCAGTTCCGCCAGTCGGCGCCCCTGATCTGACGACTGTCCGGTTCGGTGTTGGCTTTGTACACCACGTTGTCCTCGTAACCCCGTGTGTCCTCCAAAATCTCGGCCACGCTCTGGCCATCATCCCACACCCCAAAGTCCCATTGGTACGGCGACAGTACGAGCGCGCGCTTTTCTTTCAGGTCGTCGCCCACCACATCCTTTGATTGCCTTGGTTTGCTCTGTTTGTTCGCAAGCGACACAGCACTGCTTGTGCTCGCAGCTGGGGGAGTGCTCGGGATTTGCGCAAACGCGTCGTCTGAAAGAACCCAATGCGGCCGCCCGCCATCAAGACGAAAAAACAACGCGACGTCACTCGACTTGGCGTCCACAACGGCCGGATTGGTGAGCAACCATGTTGCGGTGGCCGTCGGCGCTTCTCCGTTTTGAATTCGCGACAGGGCCTCTTGTGCCAGCGTATCGCTTTGCGAGAGTATGGCCTCATCGACTTCCGCTAGGGTGCACGGGTACGCTTCTTCTTCGCACCGGAGAGATGCTTGTGGCGGCGTCGCGTCTCCGCCGGAGCAGGACAGCAAGAAGCACGCAAGAAGTGCACATGCACATGATTTGATGGTTGGCTCTTGGAGGGGCATACCCAAACGGGTATCCCGAAAGCGGGACGCTGTCTACGGTGACGGCGCGCACCGGGCGCCCGCTGGGCGAGACCGGACACTCCGACAGAGCTCGCAAATGACGACGTTTTCGTCTGAGAACGATGGTGTTGTTCGGATCGATTCGGAAAGGCGGCTGCGTCGTCAGTTCTTTCTGCGCGGCGTACGGAGCGGGCGACTACGCGCCGAATCTCCGATGAACCCCAGGCGCGAGCTCTAGCTCTTCGGAACGACCTTGTAGTTTCCGCGATCGGGATCGTACTCGAGAGCGATCAAGCCGCGGCTTTCGACGTCTTTCATCAGATCGGAGAATCCGCGGTAGCCGTAGTAGCTCTCGTTGAAGCCCGGGTGCACCCGCCGGAGCGCTTGCTTGATCATCGAGCCCCATAGGGTGTCGTAGTCCTGGTCCAAGGACTCGATGATCTCCATGAAGACGTCGACGGCTTCGTCCTTCTTGCTCTTCGTCTTCTTGGCGCCCCGTCGCTTGCTGGTCTTCGGCTTGGCCGCCCGCACCAAGTCGTCGTAGTAGATGAACTCGTCGCAGCCGGCGATCAGGAGGTCGGAGGTGGACTTCTTGACGCCGATTCCGATGACCCGTTTGTCGTTCTCTTTGAGCTTGTGGACGAGCGGCGAGAAGTCGCTGTCTCCCGAGAGCAAGGCGAAGGTATCGATGTGGTCTTTCGAGTAACAGAGATCCAGCGCGTCGACGACCATGTGGATGTCCGCACTGTTCTTGCCACTCATTCGTGTCTGCGGGATGTCGACGAGGCCGATTCCTTGCGTGTGAAACTCTCGAACGGCGTCTT
>JBLYYU010000482.1:0-17476 GCA_048550275.1 Polyangiales bacterium | reverse complement strand
TGGGAATCCTCTGGACCTTCCTCGGCGTGTCCGCGGTGATGGTGTTCTTTGACGTCATGTACCGGCGCCTCGCCGCTCCAGACAGCAAGGCCGCCGAGCTCACCGCTCGGATCTTTGGGATCGAGAGCCCCGAAGCGATGGAGACGCTGACGACCTTCGGCCCGATCGTGACTGCGATCATCGGCGTGGCGCTGGTGTACTTCGCGTTCTGGACCGCCGAAAAGCACGCGTCGGAAGGCCGGGAGCAGTCCCGAAGCAAACCTCTGATCCAAACGTTCGTCGCCTGCGCAGGTCTCGGCTTTCTCGGCTGGATCATGCTCCAGCCGAGCGTCGAGTCGCGATGGTTCTACCTGCTCCTCTACGGGCTCTGCGCGTTGGCCTGGCTGGTTGGAACCGTCCGCGAAGGTGGTCCGGGTTTGGCCGGTAAGCTCGTAGCCTTCCTCGTCGTCACGGGGCTATTCATCTACGTTACGCTCAACTACTTCCCCGACGGCTATAGCTGGTCGAAGGAGCTTTCCCTGATCATGTTGCTCTGGGTCGGCTTCCTCGGCGCGAGCGTCTGCGCCCATGAGGGCAAGCACATTCAGGTCGGCGCACTCAAGAAGGTGGTGCCCCCGTCGATGTCACGCTTCACCGACGCGATCGGCTACCTTCTCACGGCGTCCTTCTGCTTCTTCATGGCGCTGCTCGGCTACGAGTACGCCTCAGAGGCCATCCAGCTCGAAGGCCGGTTCGAGCAGACCAACATCCCGGACTGGGTGGCGACCATCGCGGTTCCCGCCGCCTTCGCCATGACGATGCTTCGCTACATGGGCGCGGCGTTCAGCTCCATCCTCGGTGGCTCCTACGGAGCGGCCCCTGAAGAAGAAGCCGTCGTTGCCGCAACGCAGGTCTCCAAGAAGGGAGCGGAAGGATGAACCAGGTCCGCGAACGCAAGCTCCCCTTCCTCATCATGATCGCAATCGTGTTGTTCCTGCCGTTCCTCGGCAAGGGCGGCATCCTGGCGGCTGCGATCATCGCCGCGGCTCTCGTCGGCGCTCCCCTGTTCGTCCTGATCGGCATCGCGACCCTCGGCAGTCTCTTCCTCTGGAGCGGATTCCGCGATCCCACGCAGTTCACGATCGTCATCGAAGGCATTCGAAGTCTGGCGGACAGCCCCACGCTGCTCGCGATCCCGTTCTTCATCATGAGCGGCGCGGTCATGAGCCGCGGACAGATCAGCCAGCGCCTGGTCGACTTCGCACAGGCTCTGATCGGCTGGGTCCCCGGCGGCATGGCGATGAGCGGCGTCATCGCCTGTATGCTCTTTGCTGCGATTAGCGGCTCGAGCCCGGCGACCGTCGTCGCGATCGGCACCATGATGGGGCCTGCCCTCATCGCCGAGGGTTACCGAGAGCGCTTCTCTCACGGCTTGCTCACATCAGCGGGCTCGCTTGGAATCCTGATCCCACCGTCGATCCCGATGATCGTTTACCCGATCGTGAACCAGACGGCGGTCATCGAGGTCGAGCGCCTCTTCGCTTCGGGCTTCGGTCCCGGCCTCGTCATGGGCTCGATTCTGATCGGCTATTCATTCTACCAGGGTATCGTCGACAAGGTCCCGACCGCGCCGTTCAAGTTCAAGAGGCTGGCTGCCGCCACCCGTGATGGATTTTGGGCCCTGATGTTCCCGCTCTTGATCCTCGGTGGCATCTACGGCGGTATCTTCAACGCCGTCGAGGCGTCGGCGGTCAGCGTCGCGTACGCGGTCGTCGTGGAGGTCTGGCTGCACAGGGCGCTCAAGCTCAAGGCCATCCCCGGCATTTTCGGCGAGACCGGTGTCTTCCTCGGTTCCTTCCTAGTGATCATGGTCATGGCGCTCGCGCTCGGCGAGTTCCTCGAAAAGGAAGAGATCCCGGCCCTCATGGTCGAGTGGATTCAGGGTAAGGACCTCGAGCATTGGCAGTTCCTCATCCTGCTGAACCTCATCCTCCTGGCCGTCGGCATGATGATGGACATCCTCAGCGCGATGTTCGTTTTCGTTCCGCTCTTGGCGCCGATCGCCGCCTCGATGGGCGTCGACCCGATGCACTTCGGCATCATCTTCATCGTCAACCTCGAGATCGGGTACCTGACGCCGCCGGTCGGCCTGAACCTCTTCGTTGCGAGCGCGCTCTACGAAAAGGGGCTCGGTCACATCATACGCAGCGTCGCACCCTTCGTGGGCCTAATGCTGATCGGTCTCGGTATCATCACCTGGTACCCGCAGGTTTCGATCGGCCTCGGCAACGCGATCATGGGTGGCGATCCCAACGCCCTGGTCGACGAAGATGGCGACGGCTTGGATGACCGCGGCGAAGACGCCGGCGGCATGCCCACTATGGAAGAAATGATGCAAGAAGCCATGGCGGGCGACGAGGAGCTCGAGGACGAGGAGCTCGAGGGCGAAGAGCTCGAGGACGAAGAGCTCGAAGAAGAGCTGGACGCCCAAGAAGAGCAGTAGCGATCCCAACACACGCGAGCGCGGCTGCGCCGGGCAGGGAGCCGTGATAGGCTCGCTCGCCCGATGGCGTACACCGTTCTCGCAAGGAAATACCGGCCTCAGAACTTCGAAGACCTCGTCGGTCAGGAGCACGTGGCGCGCACGCTCGCAAACGCGATCGGCGCGGATAGAGTGGCGCATGCGTTCCTGTTCACGGGCGTGCGCGGGGTCGGCAAGACGAGCACGGCGCGACTGCTAGCCAAAGCGCTCAACTGCGAAAAAGGCCCAACGGCCACACCATGCAACGAATGCGCCGCCTGCGTCGACATCACCGCAGGCGTGGACGTCGACGTCCAAGAAATCGACGGAGCTTCGAACAACAGCGTCGAAGACGTGCGCCGCCTCCAAGAATCGCTTCCCTACCGGCCGCAGCGGGATCGCTACAAGATCGTCATCGTCGACGAGGTCCACATGCTCTCGGCAGGCGCATTCAACGCCTTCTTGAAGACACTCGAAGAGCCGCCGGACCATGTGAAGTTCATCTTCGCGACCACCGAGAGTCACAAGGTGCCCATCACGATTCGGTCTCGGTGTCAGCAGTACGATTTTCGACTGATCCCCCACCGGCTCATCGCAGATCGAGTCCGGAGTATCCTCGAGGCGGAGTCGCTCTCCGCCGACGACGAGGCGATTTCGGTCGTCGCTCGCGAAGCTGCGGGCTCGATGCGCGATGCGTTGACGCTGCTAGACCAGCTCGTGGCGATCTCGGACGATCGAATCACCGCAGAGACTGTAGCCGCGAGCCTGGGAATCGCTGCACGCGAAGCCCTCTACGACGTGGCAGGCGCGGTCCTCGGGGGGGACGGCGCTGCGGTCGTCGGGGCGATCGTCGGGCTTGGAGACAAGAGCGTCGACATGCCGCACTTCGCTCGACAACTCCTGCAACTCATGCGCGACCTCGTCGTTCTGAAGCTCCAAGCGGGGGACCCGGCCGAATGGGTGCCCGAAGAGCGCGAGGCCGCCGAAGCGCTCATCCGGGACATCGACATTCTCGAGCTGCAACGGGCGTTTCGAGCAACTTCGATCGTCATGGACGAGATGGCGCACAGCCCAAACCCGAAGCTCATGCTCGAAATGGGCCTGGTCCGCGTCGCGACCCGGCCGCCCCTGCATTCGGTGGCCGAGCTCCTTGCGCGTCTCGACGCGCTTCAAGGTAACCCGGGCTCGGGCGGCGACCCATCGGGGGGCAGGCAACCCCGAAAACCGAGTCAGAGGCCGGCGCCGCGAGCGAACAAGCCCCAATCGTCGCCCAAAGCACAGACGAAGGCCGAGCCCAAGGCCGAAAGCAAGGCGGAGGTCGTTCCAGAGCCGGAGCCAAAGCCCCCTGAACCGACGCAACCGATCATGCCCGCCACGAAGCATTCGGGCGGTTTTCAAACGAGCGCTGGCGAAGTGCTGACGCCGATCCGTCGCGCGGCACTCCAGGAGTGGGAGGAGCTCGTGGGAACGCTCGAGCAGCAGCAGCCCGCGCTCGCCGCGGTGCTCGAGCACGGCATTCCGAAGGCCGTAGGCCCCGATCGGATCGTCCTCTCCTTCAAGGACGGCTCGTTCTATGGGCGTCAGGCCGAGTCGCCTGAGTCCGTCGCAGCGATTGCGCGCATCGCGGAGCAGCAGCTTGGGGCCCGACCCGATATCCAAATCCGCTTCGACGCGCAGGCGGAGACCTCGACGAAAACCGTGGCTGCCGTTGCTGCGCAGCGCAAAGAAGCCGAGGCGGAAGCCAAGCGTAAAGAAGCGCTCAACCACCCTCGCGTGCGGGACGCGATCGACGTATTTCCTGAATCAGCCGGGAAACTGAAAGTACACATCGAAGCGGACTGAGAGGAACGTATGAATTTTCGAGGCGGAATGGGAGAGCTCATGCGGCAGGCCGGCCGGGTACAGCGCAAGGTCGAGAAGCGCCGGGAAGAGCTCAATGAAGAATCCTTCGAGGCAAGCGCGGGCAACGACAAGGTGACGGCCGTGGCAAACGGCGTCCCGGAGCTCGCTGAAATCCGAATCGACAAGGCGCTTCTTCAAGAAGAAGACATGGAGATGGTGCAGGACTTGGTCGTCGCAGCCGCCAACGCCGCACTAGCGAAAGCGCGTGAGCACGTCGACGCAGAAATTGAAAAGATCACGGGAGGCCTTTCGATCCCCGGGCTCGGCTGAGCGATGAGCGCGAACGATCCGATCGCATCGTTGATCTCCTTGTTGGCCAGGTTGCCCGGCATCGGCGAGCGAACGGCCGCGCGCCTTGCATTCCACGTTCTCGAGGGCGACGCCCAATACGCCGCGGCGCTAGGCCAGGCGCTGAGCACCATCCACGACGAGGTCACGCGCTGCGAGCTCTGCGGGAACTACGGCGCCGAGTCTCGTTGCCGCATCTGTCAGGACCCACGTCGCGACGAGTCAATCGTCTGCGTCGTAGCCAAAGTGCCCGATCTGATCGCGCTCGAGTCCCTTGGCAGCTTTCGCGGCCGCTACCACGTCTTGCACGGCTTGCTGGCTCCGCTCGACGGGGTCGGGCCGGACCAGCTTCCCCTCAACGCGCTCGAACGCCGAATCGCAGACGAGGGCATCAAGGAAATCATCGTCGCCACGCCGCTCAACGTCGAAGGCGAAGCGACCGCGCTCTACGTCGCCGACGCCCTTTCGTCCTTGCCCGTCCGCGTCTCGCGGATTGCCGCGGGCGTCCCGCACGGTGGCGAGCTCGAGTTCACCGACCAGGTCACCCTCGGCCGCGCGCTCGAAGATCGCCGCGCCGTTCGCTGACCGCCGAGGGCCCGAATTCGGCTCAGATCTCCAAGTAATTCGCCGCATTTGAATGTTTCGTCCGGCCTCCTCGTAGAAGAGCAAGAGGTGGCCCCATGCTCCGATTCGTAATTTTTCCTGTTCTTGCCGTCGCGATCTTGCTCAGCAGCTCGACGACCGCCCTCGCCGACGTCGTCGTCGTCCGGCCTGAGGACTCCAACCAAGTGGTCGTGAAAACGAAACCGCCGACGGTCGTGGTCGTGAAGCACACACCAATTCAGCAAGCCAAGCCGCCTCCCCCCAAGAAACGAGACCGCAAGATAGGTCTTCACTTCGATTTCGGAGGCAGTTTCGGGCCGCGTGTCCAGATGGGCGGAGTCGGCGGAGCGCTTCGCTTTCGCCCCACAGAGCACGTCGGGATCGACCTCGGCTCCGGCTACTACGCGGGCAACGACTATCAGGGGTTCTACCGAACGGAAATACCGCTCACTGCGAACGTTCTCTTCTTCCTCAACCCACAGCATAAGTTCCAGTTCTACTTCGTCGTTGGTCCAGGGCTCTCGTTCGGGCGCGTCGACATGATCAACGAAGTCCGGCGCATGACCCATGTGGGGGGTCAGGGTGGTTTCGGTGTCGAGCTCCGCTTGGCGCCAGCATTTGCTCTGAATGCCGACGTGCGCGGCGTCATTCGCCATCGAATCGACAGTGACCCCCGACCAGAGTTCTTCGACGGAACGAGAAGCACCAACACCTCTGGCGGTGCGGTCCTCACTTTCGGTGGGACGTTCTACTTCTGAGGTGGCCCTGCCCTACTGGGGACTGCTGCTGCTGCGTCGGCCACCGAAGAGCTTCTTGAAGAAGCTACCCTCGGCTTCAACGTCCTCTGCATCGTCCGGAGGCGCTGCCGGGCTGGTCCGAAGAGCGTCGTCTTCACCGACCTTCTCCAGCTCGTCGAGATCGTCTTCGTCGACGAGCAGGACGAAATCGGAGTCATCGATGATTTCGACTTCGGTGTTTTCGTTGGCCCAGGCGTCTTCCTTCGCGGAGACCTCTGTCGCCGGGACTGCAGGAGGGCCGTCCATATGCAGGCCGGTAGACTCGTCCTCGAACGAGTCGGCGCCCGAAATCGTGAGCAACTCAGCGTCGACCGCATGCAAGTCCATTTCGGTCGTGTGCGTGTATCGGCGACGAACCTCGGTGACTTCAACGTCGGTCCTACCGAAGTCTTCGAGAGCCTGGTCCACCCCAGCAAGCTTCTCTTCTGGAACGCTCACTACCTCAATGTCACAGGAAAACCGGGCCCCGTAAAGTCTTTCACCCGAAAAATACGCTCAGGCCCTGCCGGAAAACCGAGCGATTTCGGACTCGATCAGGGGGATCCTGTCCTGGCCCCAGGTCGAATACGCGCCGATTCGCAATGACGGCACTCCCCATAGGCCGAGCTCGGTGAGGGCTTGGCGATTGGCCTTGGCGGCTTCCTGCCAGCTTCGGTCGTCGATGCTCGCCCGAACGTCGGCTTCTCCAATGCCGGCGCGCTCGGCGAGATCGATGAGATCCGGCAGATGGGCGAGATCGCGCGCCTCCGACCAGGCGCCTCGCATCACCGAGTGGCAGAACTCGAGCTCGCGCCTCTGCTCGACCGCGCATCGGTGGAACACAGCCATACAGCGACCGATCCCCTCGCCAAGCGGGTCGCATACCCGTCCGAATGGAATGTCCAGGCGGTCCGCCTCGCGTTTCGCGTCGTGCACGATGTAGAGCCGCTTGGCGAGGGGCACGGGCAAGCCTCGCATGACCATCGGAAGCACCGGCCGGAGACGTACGCTCACCCCGTAGCGATCCCGAAGCGCGATCAGCTGCGGGATCGCCAAGTACGAGTAAGGGCTTCGAAATGAAACATACGCCTCGATACTCGGCGGGCGCACGTCCGCAGGCCCGATCATGGAAGCTAGGCTGGAGATGGCTCGGCGCTCGAGGCCTAGACTGCCGTCGAGTCCTTCTGCACGCAACCTCTCCTCCAGGAAACCGAGCCGGTCGATGCCCCAGTACCAATCACCGCCATAGCTCAGCATCCCGGGCTGATAGTGACCAGCGCGTTCGAGAGCAGCGAGATTCGCTTCGAGGGCGGGACGGACCGACTCGCCGGAGAGGCTTCCGTAGCGTTCGACGATCGACGCGAGCGCCGGACCATCGTTGCTCCAAACCGCGTTGCCAAGCGCAACAGCGACTTCGAGCTGTTCAGCGGCAGGTCGGCGCTCGAGCAGCACCGCGTGGGCGCGGCGGACCCGGTCCTCGGATGGGGCTGTGGCGCTTCTGGGAAAGCTGAGCCCGTAGGACTCGGCGAGTAGCTCCGCGTCCCTAATCGCGTGCCCGAGAAGCATTTCGGGGGCTGGGTTGGCTCCAACATGCGGATGGGCGACCGGAATAATCTCGACCTCGACCCCAAACTCCGTCATCAAGCGGGGAGCGACCTGCGCTACGAGGTGGCTGTAGGGGTCATCGGCTCGATAGTAGAAGCGCGCGCGGCGGCGGCCTCCCCTCAGAACGCGCCCAACGTTGAATAGCGCGTGCTTGGCGGGGCGCGAGCCAAGATACGTATTGAGAACGGCACCAACGGCCCGGGACTTGACGGACACTCAGCCGGCTCCCACGAGCTCGTATACCTTCTCGACGGCATCGCCGAGCTTGCTCGGGTCGGGGCCGCCGGCCTGTGCGAAGTCGGGACGCCCTCCTCCGTTGCCACCGACGACGTTTGCCGCAGCCTTGACGATGTCGCCGGCTCGGAACCGGCCCACCAAATCTTTCGAGACGCTGCAAACCAGCAAAGCCTTCTTGCCGTCCTTGCTGGGGGAGCCAAGCAACACGACCGCCGGTGCGAGCTTGTCCCGGAGCTGGTCGGCCATTTCGCGAAGCGCGCCCGCATCACCGAGCTCGACGGTCGCCCCAAGCACACGCGCACCCTCGACTTCGCGCGCACCTGTCGAAAGGTCCGCGCTGTCACCGGACATCAATGAACGCTTGAGCCGGTCGATTTCTCGTTGTGATTCCTTCTGCTGCTCGATCAGACGAGCGACGCGGTCGCGGAGTTGCGGAGCCGGCGATTTGAGCAGGGCGGCTGCACCGCTCAGCTCGGACTCCACTCGGCGAAGGTGCCCGAGTGCGTTGAGCCCGGTCGTCGCTTCGATGCGGCGCACGCCAGCGGCGAGGCCCGTCTCCGAGAGAATCTTGAAGAGGCCGATATCGCCCGTGCGCTCTGCGTGCGTGCCACCACAGAGCTCGAGCGAAGGCCCGATCGTCAGCATGCGAACCACATCGCCGTACTTCTCTTCGAAGATGCCGATGGCGCCGCGCGCTTTGGCTGCATCCATCGCTAGGGCCTCGGTCGTGATCTCCGTGTTTTCGAGTACCCGTTCGTTGACCAGGTCCTCGATCTGAGCGAGTTCCGCCGCCTCGAGCGGCCGGGTACCGCTGTAGTCGAATCGCAACCGATCTGGGCCAACCAGCGAGCCCTTCTGCGTGGCGGTCTCCCCGACGACCTGTCGTAGCGCCCAGTGCAGAAGATGGGTCGCGCTGTGGTTGCGCCGAGTCGCGCTGCGAAGCTCGTGGTCGACACGAAGATCGACCTCGATGCCCGCCTTGAATGTGCCGGCGGCAACTTTGCCCCGGTGAACGATCAGGCCGTCGACAGGTTTCTGCGTGTCTTCGACGTCGAAGCGCGCATCCCCGAGCACGATGACGCCGAGGTCGCCCACCTGGCCTCCCTGCTCCGGGTAGAACGGGGTAGCGCGCGTGATGATCTCCCCGGACGCGCCGGGTCCGAGCTCGTCGCCTCGCTCGACATCCGCAAGCACGGCGAGGATCTCGCTCTTCTCAAACTCCTGTTCGTAACCGAGAAACTCGATGGAGCCGAGCGACTGCGCGAGGGCCGGATACACGTCGGCGACCGCGCTGCTGCCGACCTTCGAGCCTTGGCTTCGCAGACGAGCCTGCTCGAGCTCGGCGTCGAAACCATCATGATCGACCGCGAACCCTTGCTCTTCGCCGATCACATTCTGAAGGTCTAGGGGGAAACCGTATGTATCGTAGAGCTTGAACGCGACCTTGCCGGGCAGAGACCGCGCGCCGTCCGCATCGATCCACTGATCGTTTTCGGAGATGAGCTGAAGCCCACGATCGAGCGTCCGCCGGAAGCGTTCTTCCTCCTGTTGCGTGATCTCTTCGATCAGAGCACGGCGCTCGTTGAGCTGCGGGTAGACGTCGGCCATGTCTTCGACGACCCGCAGGGCGCAGTGGTGAAGAAACGGCTCGTGAATGCCCAGGCGGTGCCCGTGACGGATCGCGCGCCGCATCACCCGACGAAGCACGTACGCCCGCCCTTCTTTGTCCGGAAAGACGCCTTCCGAAATCAGAAACGCAGTCGTTCGGGCGTGGTCGGCGATCACGCGCATGCTGACGTCGTCCTCGGACTGGCTTTCGCGGTAGCGTTTGCCCGAAATCTCAGAAGCCAAGTCCACGATCGGCCGCAAGAGGTCGGTGTCGTAGTTGCTGAGAACACCCTGCTTCACGACCGCGATGCGCTCCAGGCCAGCACCGGTGTCGATCGATGGGGCGGGCAGCGACTCCATTCGCCCGCCGGCGTGCCGCTCGAACTGCATGAACACGAGGTTCCAGAGCTCGAACCAACCACGGCCGTCGGCGGCGGGCTCTTCGCCAAACGTGCGAGGGTCGATGTCATCGAGGCCGAGGCAGTAGTGGATCTCCGAGCACGGGCCGCAGGGGCCCGTGTCGCCCATCTGCCAAAAGTTGTCCTTGGCGCCGCAGCGAATGATGCGCTCGTCCGGAAAACCGGTGACGTCTTTCCAGATCGCGGCGGCCTCATCGTCGGCTGGGGCCAGCCCTTCTTCGCCGCCGAAGACCGTGACGACCAGTCGCTCGGGCTCGAGCCCGAGGGTGTCGATGAAGAAGTCCCAGGCGAACTTGATGGCGTCCTGCTTGAAGTAGTTGCCGAAGGAGAAGTTGCCCAGCATTTCGAAGAAGGTGTGGTGCCGCGCGGTGACGCCAACATTCTCGAGATCGTTGTGCTTGCCGCTGATTCGGATGCACTTCTGCGAGGAGGTCGCGCGCGAGTATGGTCGGCTCTCCTTGCCGGTGAACACGTCCTTGAACTGCACCATGCCCGCGTTTGCGAACATGAGGGTCGGGTCGTTGGGCGGAACCAGCGGGCCCGACGCGATGCGTTCGTGCTCGCGCTCCGCAAAGAACTGCAGGAAAGATTCCCGAATTTCCGCTGAGGACGCCATGTGCCACGATTGCTAGCGCCTGTGCAGCGCCCACGCAACGCCTGTGCTAGAGCTATCGCCGTGCTGACGTGCCTGCGCGTTCGGAGCTTCGCCATCATCGAAGCGCTCGAAGTCGAGCTCGACGCAGGGCTCAACATAGTCACCGGTGAAACCGGCGCAGGAAAGTCGATTCTCGTCGATGCTCTCCAGCTCGTGCTGGGAGCCCGGGGCCGGCCCGAAGTGGTCCGGACGGATGCAGAGGCGGCCGAGGTGGAGGCCCTCTTCGACCTTTCCGAGCAGCCCCAGGCAGTGAGCGCCCTTCGCGAGCAGGGTATCGAGACGGAGGGGGAGCTCCTGGTCCGCCGGGTCGTGAGCGCGACCGGCCGGACGCGGGCCTACATCAACGGCCGCCTGGTTACCCTGGCCCAGCTCAAAGAAGTCACCAAGGGGCTGGCGGACATCTCGTCACAGCACGAGTACCATTCGCTAGCCGACCCGCGGCACCACCTCACCTATCTCGACGCGTTCGCAAACCACGCAAACCTGATCGAGGAAGTGAGACGGTCGCACGCTGCTCTCGTCGAAGCGGCAGGGCTCCTCGAAGAAGTCGTCACCGAAGAGCGAGGCCGGGCGGACCGGGAAGACCTGCTTCGATATCAGGTCAACGAAATCGACACGCTTCGAGAGGCGATCGAGAACGAGGCAGCCCTCATCTTGGAACGCGAGCGACTTCGCCACGCGGAGAAGCTCGGCTCGGCTGCAGGTGACGCCGAAGCTCGACTCTATTCCGACGACGATTCGCTCTGCGGCGCGCTCTCACGCATTGCGTCGTCCGTCGAGCAGGCATCGGGTTTGGACGCCAGCCTGGTGCCGACGGCGGTTCAGGTCCGCGAGGCGCTCGTGCAACTCGAAGACGCAGCCGCCGAGCTCGGAAGCTATGCGCGGGACCTTTCGTTCAACCCCGCTCGCCTCGGCTCACTCGAAGACCAGCTCGATCGGCTCTCACGTGTGAAACGAAAATACGGAGAGACCAGCGCCGAAATTCTCGCCTACCACGACCAGGCTTGCAATGAGCTCGACTCGCTCGAACGGTACGAAGAACGTCTCGATCGCCGACAGCGCGAGTACGACGAAGCGCTCGAAGAGGCCGGCCGCGCCGCCCTGGTGTTGCGGGGAAAGCGTCAAGTTGCCGCAGCCAAGCTCAGCAAGGCCGTCAGCAAGGAGCTCTCCTCGCTCGGGATGGGTGAAGCCAAGGTCACGGTCGAGTTGGCCGCGCTCGAAGGGGGGCCCCGCGAGCTCCAAATCGAAGGCGCCCGCCTTTCGCCCACAGGAATCGATCACGCAGAGCTCTTGATCGCGCCGAACCGCGGCGAGGAAGCCAAGCCGTTGCGCAAGATCGCGAGCGGCGGCGAGCTCTCGCGCGCCATGCTGGCCATCAAACGCGTGCTCGCCGGCCTCGGTCCAGCGGGCCTCTACGTGTTCGACGAGGTCGACGCGGGAGTCGGTGGCGCGGTCGCCGAGGTGATCGGCCGAAAAATCCACGAGGTCGCACAGCACAGCCAGGTTCTCTGCATCACCCACCTCCCCCAGATTTCCGTCTATGCAGACGCACACTACCGAGTTCACAAGGAAGTCGTCGGCAAGCGAACGAAGAGCGACATTCGCCTGCTCTCCGACAAGGAGCGACTCGAAGAGATCGCGCGAATGCTGGGCGGGGTCACGGTGACGGATCAGGCCAGGGCCGCCGCGCAAGCCCTGATCCAGAGCGCCGAAGCTTGAGGCGCTGCGGGCTCGTACTCTGCCGCTCCCCTGACTAAATGGCCTTCGGCCCGACCAGCGTTCGGAGCGTCCCCTGGACTACGACGTCGCCCGCCTGATCCCGAAGCGTAACCTTGACCTCGTGCTCCTTCTTGTCGCTCGATTCGATGGGCGGAGTCTTGCATTCGCCGGTGATCGTGCCCCGAGCCTTCTTGATGTAGTCGAGACTCATGCCGGCCACGATGAAACGGGCATCGTCAGGGAGGGAATAGCCGACCGCCAGGTTGCCGGTCAGCTCGACGAGGTTGGCCAACGCCACCGCGTGTACGCAGGAGAGGTGATTTCGGACCGCGCGCCTGTCCGCAAGCGTGACTCGCGAGTACCCAACATCGAGCTCTCGAACGACTGCCCCGATCGTCGCCGTATAAGGAGCGAGCCGCCCAATCATTCGGCTGAAGAGGTGCTTCCCGCCGGGCACGCGCTCGAGGCGGTCCCAAGCTTCGCGGATGATGTTGGTTTTCGACTCTGTGGTAAGCGCTTCGGCTCGAAGGAACGTTGCGACGGCCATGTCGGAGAGCCTAGTGCAATCCGCCAGAGCGGCCAACGCGCAGCCGGGGCCGGCCGGTCGGCGCTTTCAGCAGCATTCGACGAACTGCATCCGTAACTAAACGACGCGAGCGGCGTAGCAATGAGTACAACCTCTCCTTCATTTCAACCCCCCTGCCTGGTAC
The DNA here is from genome assembly GCA_048550275.1 of Polyangiales bacterium. Lineage (GTDB taxonomy): Bacteria > Myxococcota_A > Polyangia > Polyangiales > Houyiibacteriaceae > SG8-38. Next base: position 4,454 of record JBLYYU010000482.1, on the reverse strand, counting down.
TGTGAATCTCACCAATTCGCGGCTACCAGGCAGGGGCTATTCGTTTCGTACGAGCGCGCACGCCACTGCGAGCGGCTGTGATTCAGGCACTTCGCAAATCGTGGTTTTAGCGTGAGATCAGCTCACCGAGCTTGCTCAGCGTCTCGTGCGTTCCCCCGAGCGTGAACTCGAGGTGCTTCGAAGTCATGAAGTAGCGATAGAGCGGGTAGTCCCGATCGAAGCCCATGCCGCCGTGAACGTGTTGGGCGGCAGCGACTACACGGGCGCCGGCTTCAGATGCGAAGAACTTCGCGACCGCGATTTCCTTTTCGGCCTCCAGGCCCTGATCGAGTCGCCAGCAGGCCTGCCACATCGACGAACGCATGGCTTGAACATCGATGTACGCATCGCCAACACGCTGTGTCACCCCTTGAAAGGTGGCGATGGGCACGCCGAACTGTTTCCGTTCGCCAGAGTATTTTGCGGTCATGAACAAGGCCTGCTCTGCGATGCCGTACTCGACCGCACAGATCGCCAAGTCCGTGCGTTGAACGAGGTAACGAAGCACCTCGCCTCCCTGGTCGTCGCCTCCAAGCACCTGGTCGGCAGCGACACGCGCACCATCGAGCTCCAGAAGCCAGAGGGGTTGCCCGTTCGTGCCGCGCTGCTCACCGAGTCGAACACCCTCCGCCTTGGGGTCCAGCAGGAGCACCAGAACCGATCCGTCTTTGGTTTGGGACGGAACGACGATTCGTTCCGCGATATCGGCGTAGGCCACGTTGCTGAAACGCCCGCTGACGCGCCATCCGTCGCCGTCCGCCTTTGCGACGGCCGAGGGCTTGAGCGGATTGCGGCTCGCCGTATCGACCAGAGCTGCGGTCAAGATCGCCTGACCCTGGGCAATCCGCGGAAGGAAACGCTCCTTCTGCTCGGCGGTGCCGAACCGCGACAACGGAAGCGCTGCAGATACGAGGGTTTCAATCGCAGGGACCGGCGCCACGGTGCGTCCAACCTGCTGGAGCAGAAGACAGAGCTCGGTCAGCCCCATCCCGGCGCCGCCATACTCCTCGGGAATCGCGAGGCCGAGCATTTCCGACTCCGCCAACTGCCTCCAAGCGCGCTCGTGAAACCAAACGCCCTCCTTGGCGAGCGCCTTGAGCGAGTCGTCGGTGACGATGTCCGCGAGCACCTGCTTCACGAGGCCTCGAATACTGCTCTGGTCTTGGGTGAAGGAGAAATCCATGTCGGCCCTCGTCAGCGTCGTCCGAGGCGCGGCATGCGAAGCCCGGCCTGGCAGATGATGTCTCGTTGAATCTCGTTGGTGCCGCCGCCGAACGTGAGCACCAGCGACATGCGATAGTATTTCTCGAGCCGGCCGCGGAGCAGCGCGCCCTCGGAGCTGTGGTGGAGAACCCCGGGCGCCCCGTGAACCTCCATGAGCAAGCGCGAGCCTTCGACGTAGAACTCGGAGCCGAACACCTTGATGGCGGAAGCATCGGCGGGCGAAAGTGTGTCCGCCGCGATCCCCCAGGCTTGCTGCCAGTTGAGTAGCTTCAACACCTCGAGCTTGGCGTGAACCCGCGCCAGGTTGGTCTTCACCCACGGAAGGTCGATGAGCATGCCGCCCTCCCCGTTGGGGGTCTTCTTGGCCCATCCGATGGTCTGTGTGTAGATCTTCTCGAGCGGACCGACGGAGCAAAGGGCGACTCGTTCGTGGTTGAGTTGGGTCGTGATCAGGTGCCAGCCCTTGTTCTCGCCGCCGACGACGTTGTCGACGGGAACCCGGACGTTGTCATAATAGACCGCGTGTACGTTGTTCTCCCCGAGGGCATGCATCGGGGTGATTTGCACGCCCTCCGCATCCGCCGGAACGATGATCATCGAAATGCCTTTGTGCGCTGGCGCGTCCGGATCGGTTCGACAGGCGAGCCACATGTAGTCCGCGTGGTCGGCGAGGCTGGTCCAGATCTTCTGGCCGTTGATTACGTACTCGTCCCCGTCACGGACCGCTGTCGTTTGAAGCGACGCGAGGTCGGTGCCAGAACCGGGCTCGGTGTACCCGATCGAGAAGTGGCATTTGCCCTCGAGGATCTTTGGTGGGTACTTGGCCTTCTGCGCCTCCGTGCCAAACTTGAGCAAGGTCGGCCCGACGGTGTTCAGCGTCAGAATGGGCACCGGGAAGCCGGCGCGCTGCACCTCGTCGAAGAAGATGAACTGCTCGATCGGTCCGCGGCCCTGACCACCGTGCTCCTTCGGCCAACCGATGCCGAGCCAGCCATCGGCGCCAAGCTGCTGCATCGCCTCGTGATACAGAGGCCCTCCGCCTTCGACCTCGTCGAGCTCGGCGAGGAGCTCGTCGGTGATGAGTTTTTCGAAATACGCGCGGAGCTCGTCGCGCAGCGCTTTCTGCTCGGGGGTGTAGTCGAAATACATGGCTTCAGGCTCCTCAGCGCCGTGCTGAACTGAAACATGTTCTAGTTGTCCAAGCGCCAGGCGCAAGCCGATGCCAGATCCGTCGCAAAGGCGTGGACCAACGAAAAAAGCCGGCTCGCTAGAGCCGGCTTCTTCACTGAAACGGTCGAAACGCTGAACTAGTGGCCCAGGTGTTTCTTCGCGTCCGCCTTGGCGTCTGCGCCGGCGGCCTCTGCGTCGTCCTTCGCGTCGGCGGCGGCGGCCTTGGCGTCTGAAGCAGCTTCCTTGGCGGCTTTCTCGGCGTCTGCAGCGGTGCCCTTCGCGTCAGCGACAGCCTTCGCGCCCGCTTCCTTCGCGTCACCGACAGCCTTCGCGCCCGCTTCCTTCGCGTCAGCAACGGCTTCTTGGGTCGCGTCCTTCGCGTCAGCGACAGCCTTCGCACCGGCTTCCTTCGCGTCAGCGACGGCTTCCTTGGTCGCTTCCTTCGCACCCTCGACGGCCTCGCCAGCCTTCGCGGCCGCCTCTTCCGCGGCCTCTCCGGCCTTTTCTGCAGCGGCTTCAGCCTGGTGCGCCGCGTGATCTGCAGCCGCAGCGGCCTTGTCAGCGGCCTCGTCGGCCTTCTTGCAGGCCATCATCGACCCGCAAATCGCGAGCACGATGCCCAATCGAAAAATGTTTTTAGTCATAGCGATTCTCTCCGTTGATGACGCGGGGCTCACCACTAGAACCATTCTTCCCCGCTAACGGCGACCCAACTAGCGTTCGGGTGAGCGCAGGTCAAACGAAAGGCATACACGGACCCACCCTCTGTGACCTCACGTTCGCGTCATGGCAGACGGATCGGAAACGGCGGAAAGACGGGCTAAGTCGGCGCGGCGAAAGAGGAAGCGAGTAGTGGGTGGAGATCGACCTATTCCGCGTCCGAAGGATAATTACCGGGGGAGTATCAGATCCGTGCCAATTGTCATTTTCTGTCAAACGCGCTGAAGCCGCCTGGCTCGCTGTTGGAGCCCGTCGATCACACGGCGCCGATTGGAGGAACCTGGCTCCGGCTCATTTCCTGAACTGTTTGAAATCGGGTGGGCGCCTTTCCATGAAAGCGGAGAACGCTTCCATGTTTGCGGGCGAGCCCATCAGCTCGCCAAAGCCCTCCATCTCGAGTCTTCTAGCGAGCGCAACCTTGTCGCCGTGCGTTGCTTTCATGATTCGCTTGATCGCGACGAGCGAGCCGATGGGCCACTGGGCGATTTCCCGAGCCTTCTCGAGCGCATTGGCGACGAGCTCGTCGTCCGAGAACACCCGCGTCGCCATCCCGTATTCGAGCGCCTTTTCGGCGCCAAAGAACTCAGCCGTAAAGAGCAGCTCGGCGGCTTGTTTGTGTCCGATCGTCGCGGGACCCAAGTAGGCAGCCGCCGCTTCGGTCACCAGCCCTAGGCTCACGAAGGGAAAGCGAAGCTTCGAGCTTTCGCCGAGGTACACGACGTCTGCGTGAAACAGCACGGTCGCCCCAAAGCCGATCGCGCAGCCCTTGGCCGCGCAGACCAGCGGTTTATCGAACGCACAAATCGCGTCCATCATGAGCTCGAACGGCGGCTCGCCATCCGAGCTCATGTCGATCGCCGAGAGATCGAGCCCTGAGCTGAAGTCGTCCCCGGCGCCAGTCAGCAAGACCACGGCCACCCGAGGATCGCGATTGGCATCGGCAAAGGCATCACGCAGGGCAAGGAAGGCATCCGCGTTGAACGCATTGCGACGCTTGGGCCGATTCATCGTAATGGTTAGAACACCATGATCGTCGAGAGCGGTGAGGACAGGCGCTTCGGACATGAGGCCTCAGTAGCACACCTGACTGCAAACCGCGGGTCCAACCGGGGCGCGGAAAGAAAGGCGCGGCGGGTATGCTGGGATGGACGGGGCGCGGAGAAAAAGGCGCGACGCGGGGCTTCATCGAACGGCTCGGCTTGCCGGATGGACGCGGCTCGGAAAAAAGCGCGATACGGGTACCCTGCGGACGGGTCGGCTTGCAAAGGTGGCCGGAGGGGCTTGGGGCCGGAGGCCACGCA
>JBLYYU010000481.1:0-14400 GCA_048550275.1 Polyangiales bacterium | reverse complement strand
CCCCGTTGAAGCTCAGCCTGAGCGAGCGCAAAGAACACACGATCGTGAAGCTCGTCGTGGATGCAGCGGACGACCGAGTAGTGGGCTGCCACATGGCCGGTCACGGCGCCGCGGAGATCATCCAAGGCATGGCCGTCGCGATGAAAGCCGGAGCGACCAAGGCACAGTTCGACGCGACCGTCGGGATCCATCCGAGCTCGGCGGAGGAGTTTGTCACTCTACGCTGATTGCCGACTTATTTAGTAGGAAATAACTGCGGCGACTCACCGGAAAAAACGACGTAATTTAGGCCTCTTCGGCACCAAATATCCCTCGGGGGCTAGCCGCATTGCAAATCTGCAGCAGATTTGTCAAGTTACTCCGAAGCATCATGGAAGCCGCCCGCGTCGCCGCCGTCGACTCCGACCTCGAGGAAGAAAACCGAGCGGTTGGAACATCGACCCCAGAAGAGCTCATCGACTGGGCTCTGAATCGCTATGGCGAAAAGCTCGTCGCGTCGACCAGCTTCGGGGCGACTTCCGCAGTGATGCTTCACCTGGTGCACAAGGTCGCCCCACGCACCCCAATCATCTGCGTCGACACGGGCTACCTGTTTCCGGAGACATATCTCTTCGCGAAGGATCTGGTCGAACGATTGGACCTCGACGTTCGCTTCTACTCCGCGGAGATGTCGCCGGCCCGACAGGAGGCCCTGTACGGAAAGCTCTGGGAGCAAGGCGACGAAGGCGTCGAGCGCTACCTTCAGATCAACAAAGTCGAGCCGATGCAGCGCGCGATTCGAGAGCTCGACGCCGCAGCATGGATGGCCGGGCTCCGTGCCGAACAGACGACGCATCGAGCGGGTCTCCGACGCGTCGACCGGCAGAACGGCCGCATCAAGCTGCATCCGATTCTGAACTGGACCGGCGAGGAGATGACGGCCTACATGGAACGCCACGACCTCCCGTATCATCCCATGGTCGAGCAAGGGTACCGCTCAATCGGTGACCACCATTCGACGATTCCAACGACCGCGGACATGGATCCGAGAGACGGACGCATCCTTGGCAAGACGCGCGAGTGTGGACTCCATCTTCCTCTCACCGAGGAACAGAACCAGAGCCTCAAGTCGAGCGGCTTGTAAGAAGCTGGCCCATTGGCGAGGTTGGGGAGCGCCCTACGCCGAGCTAGTTCGCTGGTGTTGGCGCCGCCACTGCGATACTATCCGGACGTTCAGTGCCGCGTCCGCGCCAAAACCCACCGAATCGCTTTGAGCAGGCCCACATCGACTGGGACGGCGAGGCTCCGCCCGCCGACCTCCGCATACACGAAGAGCTAGCGAAGAGCGCGCTGTCGCAGAACCGAAGTCCGGACGTTGGCTTTCGCTGGAGCGTCAACCCGTATCGCGGCTGCTTTCACGCCTGCGCCTATTGCTATGCGCGCCCCACGCACCCCTATCTCGGCTTCGGCGCAGGCACGGACTTCGATCGTCAGATCGTCGTGAAGGTCAACATCGTCGAACGCCTGCGAGCCGCGCTCCGGCGAAAGTCGTGGCGACGGGAGCTCATTGCGTTCTCTGGGAACACCGACTGCTATCAACCCCTCGAGTCGCACTACGAGCTCACGCGTGGGTGCCTGCAAATCTGCGCCGACTACGAAACGCCCGTGACGATCATCACGAAGGGGAAGCTCGTGCGTCGAGACATCGACGTGTTGCAGGAGCTGCAACGCAAGTCCGCCTGCCGAGTAGCGCTCAGCATTCCTTTTGCAAACGATGAACATGCACGCGCGATTGAACCGTTCGCCAGCCCACCGAGCAAGCGTTTCGAGACTCTGCGTCTACTCTCCGAGGCAGGGGTCGATACCGCAGTGGCCGTCGCGCCGATCATCCCCGGCCTGAACGACGATCAGATCCCAGAGATCCTGAGTCGCGCCAAGGACGCCGGGGCGAGCAGCGCCTTCAAAATCCTGCTGAGGCTGCCTCTCGAAGTCGCCCCGATCTTCGAAGAGCGCTTGAGCGAAACCCTTCCGCTCCGGCAGCGCAAGGTCATGAACGCGATTCGCGAATCGCGGGGCAGCCGACTCAACGACCCACGCTTCGTTTCGCGGATGGTGGGGCGCGGTCCACGCTGGGCGGTCACCGAGCAGCTCTTCGCAATGCACTGCGATCGGCTCGGGCTCGAGCATCTGGAGGGAGAAGCCCCGCGGCCTTCGCCTCGCCGCGGGCCCCGAAGCGGGCCCCAGCTGCCGCTGCTCTTCTGATTTGGCCCGCGGATTGCATCGTTTGCAGTTCGCGTCCCTCCGCTGGGGTCGCTTGACTTGGAGAAATGTTACGTGATTACAGCTAGTTATGTGGCGTCAATAAGTTCGGACGACTTGTCATCGCGTGACATGATGTCAACACTGGATGCCAGAGAGTCTCAAATGACAGCTTCCAACGAGATCTCGGTCCTCGTCGTAGATGACGAGGCACCGAACATCGACTCGCTTCGACGCATCTTCGAACGGGAGGGCTTCTCCGTGCTCACCGCAACGAGCGGAAAGAAGGCGCTCGATCTTTGCCGGCAGCACCAGGTGCACGTCGTCGTCAGTGATCTGATGATGCCTGGCATGAACGGAATCGAGCTCGTCAAAGCGTTGAAGACGGTCGTGCCAGACGCAGAGGTCGTTCTGATGACCGCCTTCGGGACTGTGGAGAAAGCGGTCGAAGCGATGCGAGCAGGCGCGTACGACTTCGTGGAGAAGCCGCTCAAACGCATCCAAATGGTGAAGACGGTTCGCAAAGCCGCAGAGCGGCACCAGCTCGTCGTCGAGAACAAAGACCTTCGCGAGCAGCTCTCGAAGCTGAGCGACCGCAGCATCGTCGGTTCAGCAGCGTCTCTTCGGAGCGCGCTCGAGATCGCGACGCAAGCCGCGCCTTCAACCGCCAACGTGCTGATTCTGGGAGAGAGCGGAACCGGCAAAGAGCTGCTAGCGCGTTTCATTCACGAACGGAGCGGGCGAAAACAGTTTGTTGGCGTGAACCTGTCGGCGCTGCCCGAGACGATCGTGGAATCCGAGCTTTTTGGCCACGAAAAAGGGGCTTTTACGGGTGCAATAGCCCGAAGAGGCGGCAGGATCGCGGAGGCCGAAGGCGGCACGCTCTTTCTCGACGAAATCGGCGAGCTCTCGGCTGCGGTGCAGGTGAAGCTGCTCAGGGTGCTGCAAGAAGGCGAGTACCAACCGGTCGGCGGACAAACCAAGAAGGCGGATTTTCGATTGATCGCGGCGACGAATCGCGACCTGCATGCGGCGGTCGAAGCGGGGGAGTTCCGCGAAGACTTGTACTACCGGCTGAACGTCATCGCGTTGACCAGCCCTCCTCTGCGCGCGCGCCGCGAAGACATTCCGCTACTCACCGAGCACTTCGTCGCAACATACTGCACGAAGAACGACAAGGAGCCTCTGGCTGTCGAGCGCGATGCCATTCAGCAACTCGTCGCATACGATTGGCCGGGGAACGTTCGCGAGCTTCAAAACGTGGTCGAGCGAGCGGTGGTTCTAAACAAGAGCGGCGTCATCAAGCTGGGCGACCTTCCCGATCCCGTCGCGCGTGCGGAACCGCAGGTCGACGCATTCACGTTTCCCGTGGGCACCCCGCTCAGCGAGGTCGAGCGGCGCGTCATTCACGGCACGCTCAAGCACACCTCGGGAGACAAACAGCTCGCCGCGCAACTCCTCGGAATTTCGGCGAGGACGATCTACCGGAAGCTCGGCGCGGACAAGAGCGACGAGGCCCCCTGAACGCCCTGACACCCCGGTCCTGTCATTTTGTCAATTGAGGCGGGTTTGGTCGGTCACGTTGTCCAATCACCAGGGCTGTAATTGGTGCTTTGGTCACGAAATCATTGATGTTTGGGGCGCCTGAGTTCGGCACGGTGGTTGCTCTAGTAACCCTCGGTGTCAACTCCGCGACAGAACCGGCTTTCGGCAGCGATCATTCTCGCAACGCTAGCCCTTTGCGCTTTCTTCCTGGCGCAGGGAACGACCCGTGTCTTGGCGGCGGAGCTCCTGAGCCCGGCCGCGGCTCCTGCGACGAAAGCGCCAAAGCGATTCACCGCCGCGGCGCCCGCGTGCATGCGACGCCGCGACTCCGCGATAATCCACCGAACAAACATCTTCGACTCCGAGCGAGGCGACCTCACCGCTGAGCCGCTTCCGGAAGTCCCGCTCGGTCCAGACGGAGAGCCAGCCGAAGATTGGGATCCAAATCAGCCCGCACCGAGATGTACCGGCTCGCTGCGCCTAGTCGGCTCCGTGATGAATCCGGACGCGCCGGATTGGTCGTTCGCCGCCATCTCCGGCACGTCCGACAGGAAGACGCTGCTCTATCGGAAAGGCTCGGAGGTCGACGGCTCCCGGCTCTTGGCGGTTCACTCCTCGCACGTGCTGATGAGCGCCTCCACCGGAGCGTGCCAGCTCGTCATGTTCGATGAGGAAGAAACGGCGGCTGCGCCGCGCGCGCCCATCGGGAAGCCGGCGGCCGCGCCTAAGACCGCAAAGGACCCGCGCAGCGCCGGCCTCAGCGACGAGGAGCTCACGGACGGGATCGAAAAGGTCAGTGACACCAAGTTCAACATCCAACGCGGACTGGTCGACAAGGTTTTGGCGAATCAGGGAAGCCTGATGAAGTCGGCCCGCGTGATCCCGCATGAAGAGAACGGGCGAGTGGTCGGAGTGAAGCTCTACGGGATTCGACGCAACAGCCTGCTCGGCCGACTCGGGGTTCGAAATGGCGACATGCTGCGCACCATCAACGGCTTCGACATGACGAGCCCGGACACCGCGCTCGAGGCGTACTCACGCCTCCGAAGCGCTGACAAGCTCACACTCGCGATCAAGCGACAGAGCAAAGAGATGACCATTGACTACAACGTTGAATGAGACGCCATCTTGGAAATCCAAGCGGGGAATGAATCGTGACCTCTAGAAAACAGCTCATTGGCTTGCTCGTCGCCTCGCTACTGTTCAGCGCAGGCCACGAGGCGATCGCCCAGGATGACGAAACAGCGCCGAACGCCCCCGCCAAGCGTGCCCCGAGCCCGCCGGTGCCCCTGAGGCCGGCGCCGGCGGCCAAGCCCGCAGCGCAACCGCAACCGAAGGCGGAACCAAAAGCAAAACCGGAACCTGCCGGCGACGAAGGCGAACCGGAGCTCGAAAACGAGCTCCCGCAGTTCGAGACCGGAGTCGAGTTCAAGCCCATGTCACCTCGTACGCGAGTGACCTTCAACCTCGAGGAAGCGGCTCTCCCGGACTTGGTTCGTCTGATCTCGAACATGACGGGACGCCGATTCATCCTTCCGACCAAGCTTCGCGCAATCAAAGCGACGGTGTTCGCCCCGACCAAAGTCACTGTGGCCGAGGCATACCAGGCCTTTCTCTCGGTGCTCGAGATCAACGGATTCACGGTCGTTCCCGCAGGCCGCTATTTGAAAATCGTCGAAGCGACCAACATCGAGCGGTACACGCTGCCGATGTACGAGGACGGGACTCCTATTCCCTCGAGCGATCGATTCGTCACGCGCATCCACCACCTGGAGCACCTGGCCGCTGAGGACGTAACCACCTTGCTCGCGCGTTTCGCGTCCCGGACCGCGAACATCACGTCCTACGCGCCGACGAACATGCTGATCCTCACCGATACCGCGTCGCAAATCGGACGAATGCTCCGCTTGATCAAGGCGATCGACTTACCAAAGAGCGGCACGCAGACCTGGATCGAACCGATACATTTCGCCAATGCTTCGGATCTCTCCGCCAGGCTCTTGGAAATCTTTGCAGCGGACGCAGCGGCGCCGAAAGCCAAGTCGACCGCCCGGCCGACCGCCAAGAAGAAAAACGAGGCTCCGAGCGTCCTCGGCGCCGGCTCTGCGGAGCCCACGATCCGAAACATCATCGCGGACGAACGCACGAACGCATTGATCATCATCGCGACGGAGCGCGCGTACCTGCGAATTCTGGAGATGATCAGACAGCTCGACGTGGCCTTGGAGGGCGAAGGACGGATCCACGTCCACTACGTGCAGAATGGAGCGGCAACGGACATCGCAGCCGCACTCACCGCTCTCGTCGGCGCCGCGTCGCCACGACCAACTCCCGGCGCGCGGGGACAGGCCGCGCGCGCGGCGACCGCATCCGCGCCGAGCGCGTCTCTGTTCGAGGGACAGATTGCGGTGACGGCATACGAGCCTTCGAATGCGCTGCTCATCACCTCGTCACTGCACGACTACACGGCTCTCAAGAGAGTCATCCAACGTCTCGATGCACCTCGAAAACAGGTCTTCATCGACGCGGTCGTCATGGAGCTCGGGGTGGAACGCTCCTCCGATCTCGGATTCGCGTTTCACGGTGGCGCGGGCGATTTTCCCACCGACGGCTCGCTCTCCCTTTTCGGCTTCAACGCTCCCTCGTCAATCGACATCACTCAGAACAATCTGACCGGCCTTGCGCTCGGAGTTCGCGGCCCAACGATCGAGAACTCGCAGCAGCTAGTCGGCTTCTCGGTTCCGGGCTTCGGTGTCACCGTGACGGCGCTCGCGACTTCGGGTGACGCCGACGTGCTCTCGACACCGCACATCATCGCGATGGACAACACGGAAGCCGAAATCAGCGTTGGAGAGAACATTCCGCTGCAGACCAATGGCGTTGCGCCCGGCACCTTCGCCGGCGCGGGCAGCTTGGGCGCATTGGCAGGAGCCGCGTCAGGCGGCCAGGACCTCGGCAACCTGGCGGGGCTCGCCGGTGGTCTCGGAAGCGTTGCACGTCAGGACGTCGGCACGACGATTCGGGTCGTGCCGCACATCAACGAAGCCAACGAAATTCGACTCGAGATCGAGGAGGAAATCTCCGAACAGGGCGCAACCTCGGGAACGCTCGGTGTCGTCTCAATCAACCGTCGCACCGCACGGACGGAGGTCATGGTGCGAGACCAGCAGACGATCGTCATCGGCGGACTCATGCGTGACGCGATTCAGAACAAGGAAGACAAGGTCCCGGTTCTCGGAGACATCCCGATCTTGGGTGCCCTCTTTCGCAAGACCAGCAAGACCAAGCGCAAGACGAACCTCCTTCTGATCCTCACGCCCTACATCATCCGCGACCCGGGCGACCTTCGGGAGATCTTCGAACGCAAGATGCAAGAGCGGCAACAGATGATCGACCGCTACTTCGTGTTCGGTGACGACAAGTTCGAACCGCACATCGACTACTCGCGCACCCGCGGTCTCGTCGCCGAGATCATGAACGAGATCGACGGCGTCGAAGAAGAAATCAAGCTCGCGAAGGCCGCCGAGCTCGAGCCTCCGCCCGACCATGTCCCCCGCTCGCCGATCGGCGCGTATCGCAGCCCAGCGGCCGAGGACGACGAAACGGTCGTGATCGGGCCAAACGGAATAGAGTCACCGGAAGTGATCGAACCCGAAGCGGTTCGGTCGGTCGCACCCGCGGTAGCCGTGGAGCCGGAAACCAGCGCGGAGCCTCCGCCCGCGGTCGAAATTCCGCACGGCGCCGTCCCAGAGACGCCGCCGGAACCGGAGAGTCCGGAACAAGGCGATGATCCTGTCGCGTCGGACGAGGTAATCGAACCGGATGAGCCGGACGCCGAGCCGGCCCAGGCCGCCGACACCGTCGAATCGCCGGACGACGAAGAACCAGATCAGCCTAGCAACGACCCTTCGGACGGCGCGCAGGAATGAGCTTCGAGCAACGCTACATCGGTGAGATCCTCGTGCGGCGCGGCGCGCTCGAGCCGGACAAGCTCGAGGACGCATTGGAGACCGCGGCGGATCGCTCGATCGAGCTAACCGACTTCTTGGTGGCCACACACGCCGTCGAGGAAGCTAAGCTCGTTCGCGCGCTCGCTGACGAGGTCGGCATGGAGTTCGTCGAGAAGCTCGCCACGGATTTGATCCCGGAGGAGCTCATCGATGCCGTGCCGATCAACTTCGCCCGCCAAAACCATGTGCTTCCACTGACTCAGTCGGAGGACAGCGTCCGGATTGCGGTCGCCAATCCCCTCGACCAGTTCCCCATCGACGACCTTCGCATCCTGCTCGGAAAGACGATCATTCCGGTCGCAGCGTCAGAAGAGAGCATCGTCGATGCGATCAACCGCGTCTACGAGCGCAAGGACGAGACCGCCCTCGCTGAATCGAAGGCAGGGGAAGAGGTCGAAGAGCTCCGGGACCTGATCGACATGACCGACGAGGCGCCGGTCATCCGATGGGTCAACAACTTGTTCTACACGGCGGTCAAAGAGCGCGCGTCGGACATTCACATCGAGCCGACGGACGAAAAGGTCGTCGTCCGCTACCGCGTGGACGGCCGCCTCATACCTCGCAAAGAGGCCAACCGTGGCTTCCTCTCCTCGATCGTGAGCCGAGTGAAGATCGAGGCCGGCCTGAACATCGCCGAGAAGCGGCTCCCTCAGGATGGTCGCATCAGCAAGAAGATCGCCGGTAAGGTCGTCGACGTTCGTGTGTCCACAATTCCTACCGCGAAGGGTGAGCGGGTCGTCATGCGTCTGCTCGACAAGGCGCAGGTGCTCCTGAACCTGATCGACCTGGGCTTCGCGCGCCACGAGCTCGACCAGCTGGAACATCTGATCGGCCGCCCGAACGGCATCATCTTGGTCACGGGTCCGACCGGCTCCGGTAAGACGACCACGCTCTACGCCTGCCTGAACAAGATCAACACGCCCGAAAAGAACATTCTGACCGCAGAGGATCCCGTCGAGTACGAGCTCAGGGGGATCGGCCAGATGCAAGTGCAGCCGAAGATCGGCCTCAGCTTCGCGTCCGGGCTCAGAAGTTTCCTTCGCCAGGATCCGGACGTAATCATGGTCGGCGAGATTCGAGACCACGAGACAGCCGAGATCGCGATTCACGCATCGCTCACCGGCCACCTCGTGCTCTCGACCCTCCATACGAACGACGCGCCGAGCGCGATCACCCGCCTCGTCGACATGGACGTGCAGGCCTATCAGATTTCCTCATCGGTTCTCGCGGTCCTGGCCCAGCGCCTGGTGCGAAAGCTCTGCGACAAGTGCAAGACACCGTACACGCCCACCGATCAGGATCTGCTCGAGCTCGGGATCGATGCGGAGATCGCGCAAGAGAAACTAGTCGAGCTACGGAGGCTCGCTGCGACCACCGTGATTGGCAACAGCAACCTTGCCAAGCTGCCTGACCCGGTCGACGCCGGCACGGGCAAGCTGACTTTCTATCATCACGCAGGCTGCGAACATTGCAGCAACACAGGCTACCGCGGCCGTATCGGCATCTTCGAGCTCATGATGATCGACGAGCCCGTTCGGCGGGAAATTCTGAATAATAGCGACGCGAAAACCATCCAGCGCGTGGCGCAGCAGCAGGGGATGCGGCTCCTTCGAGAGGACGGTGCTCGCCAAGTAGTGGCCGGGGTCACGAGTGTCGAAGAAGTACTCGCAGCAACGCAAGCTGCCGAGGTCTGATTCATGGGGGTCTACGCATACAAGGGCATCGACGCGCGGGGCAAGTCCGTCAAGGGCGTTCGCGACGCGGATAGCGCAAAGGCTCTCCGCAACGTGCTCAAACGCGACGGCGTGCTCGCGACGGAAATCTTGGAGCGATCCGAGGCCGCGCGGAAGGGCAGTCGCGACATCGACTTCGGGCGGATCTTTCGGCGCGTTTCGCCGATGGACGTTGCGGTGGCGACACGGCAGCTCTCGGTCCTGCTCCGTTCAGGCGTCCCGCTGGTCGAAGCGCTGAGCGCATTGATCGAGCAACTCGACCACCCCGAGCTCAAGACCGCCTTCACCGATACGCGCAACCAGGTCAACGAGGGAAGCAACCTGGCCGACGCACTCAAAGAGCACCCGAGAATATTTCTTCCTCTCTACATCAACATGGTCGCTGCAGGAGAGGCCTCCGGCACCCTGGAGGAAGTCCTCGGGCGGCTTGCCGAGTTCCTCGATGAGCAGACTCGCCTGCAGAGCAAGGTGCGCGGCGCCCTCGCCTATCCGGTCGTGATGGCGGTCGTGGTGGTTCTAATCCTGTTTCTGATGATGTCCGTGGTCGTTCCGAAGGTCACCGCCATCTTCGAGAACTTCAACCAGACGCTCCCCTGGTACACGAGCCTCCTGATTTGGGTGAGCGATGTCTTCAGCAACTTCTGGTGGCTGATCGCGATCCTGGTCGGCGGCGGAATCTACTGGTTCCGGCGTTGGAGAGATACCGAGGAGGGCCGCAAGAAGTGGGACCTCTTCATCTTGGAGGTCCCGTTGTTCGGGCCGCTGCTCATCATGGTCGCGGTCGCCCGATTCGCCCGGACCCTGGCGACGCTGCTCGCAAGCGGCGTCCCCGTGCTCACCGCCATGGACATCACGCGCAACGTCCTCGGCAACACCGAGCTGATGCGAGTGGTGGAAGATGCTCGCGCGAGCGTCCGAGAGGGCGAAGGCATCGCCAAGCCGCTCCGGCAGGCCGGCCGCTTCCCTCCGATCGTGACACACATGATCGCGGTCGGTGAACGCACGGGCCAGCTCGAGGAGATGCTGCTGCACGTCGCTGACGCCTACGATCAGCAGATCGAAGTTCGCGTCGGGGCCATGACTTCGATCCTCGAGCCGCTGCTCATCGTGGTGATGGGCGCAGTCGTCGGCGGGATTGCGTTCGCCATTCTGATGCCGCTGCTCCAGCTCAACGAGATGATTCAATGAGGAAGATGGATGGTTCGACGACGGCACAGAGAACGGGTCTCACTTCCTTGGGAGCGACGGGGCGGTCGGTGGCGAAACGCGCTGAGCAACACGCGCTGGCAAGCGATACTCGGCCTGCTGGCTCTGATTCTGTTCTCAGCCGGGTTCACGAAATACACGCGCCATCGGATTCGGGTCCGGGACACCCAGGTGGCCGTCGCACAGGTGAAGCAAGCAATCGATCGATTTCGTGCGGACGTCGGACGATGCCCGAGCTCCAACACGGAGCTGCTTCATCCTCCTCTGTCCCAGAAGCACTACCTCGATTCGATGCCGAAGGACGGTTGGGGACGGCCCCTGACGATTCGCTGTCCCGGCTACTTCGAGGAGGAAGCCGAAGTGATTTCCGCGGGCCCGAGCGGCTCGCTTTTGAAGGACGACAACATTCAATGACGCGAACTGGAGGCTCCATGCCCAAGACGAACGATACTGGCTTACAACAGCGAACTGCCCGCCGCAGGCGCCGTGAGGGGATGACGCTCATCGAAATCATGATCGTCATCACGATTTTCGCGATGATCGCCGGCGGCGTTGCCGTGGCCCTTCTTCCTCGCCTCGAGGAAGCGCGAATCAAGAGCACGAAGACCGATTCGCAAGCTCTGCGCTCCGCGGTCATGCTCTACGTTGCGGACAACCCCAGAGGTTGCCCCACGGTCGAGGACCTCGTGAGCGAACGCTACCTGGACGGTAGCCGCCGAACGACCGACGCCTGGGACACCCCGTACCAGATTAGCTGTGAGGACGGCGACATCGCGGTGTTCTCCGCCGGCCCGGACCTCGAATTCAACACAGAAGACGACATCTAGGAGCCATGCTCAAACGCGCCCCATCCCGAACGAACGGCGGATTCACACTCATCGAGGTGATTCTGGTCGTCGCGATCATTGCGGTCGTGGTGACGGGGGCGACGTTCGGCCTGGGCGCGATCACTCGCACACGCCTCCGCTCCTCTGCGTACAGAGTGATGAGCGCCGCGAAGTTCGCCTACAATCGCTCGCTGACCCAGGGAACTACCACACGCCTCTTGTTCGACTTCGAGAAGAACACCATGGCGGTTCAGGAGACCGACACCCCGGTCACCTTGGCTACGGACGAGCAGCTCGAGTCCGAAGAAGGTCAGGCGGTCGACCCCTGGGATCTCGCCAGGTCCAAGCTCGAACAGCCGCTGAGCCCAATCGAGCCGACGTCTCCCTTCCAGCCGATTTCGAACCAGAACGGCAAAGTGCTCGATCGCTACAAGGCGAAGCCGCTCGGCGATGGCGTCTCGGTTCATGCGTTGATCACGCCGCACGAAACCGACGCACGAACGGAGGGTGAGGGAGCGGTCTATTTCTTTCCCGGCGGGTTGACCGAGCACGCGGTGATCCAGCTGAGCGATTCGAGTGACTCGGTGTACAGCGTCGAAATCCACCCGCTCACCGGCAACGCCCGCATTCACAACTTCGCGTACGAGCCAATGGACGATCTGGACGACGACGGGGAAGTCGAGGATTCCCTGTGAAGCAACGAGGCTTCACTTTGTTGGAAGTGATGATTGCGGTCGCGATCCTCGGGTTATCACTCACCGCGATCTTCTCGAGCGAGGTGGGCGCTGCGAACGTCGCTGCACGCGCGCGCAGGCAGAACGCCGCCGCAACCCTCGCGCGCTGCAAGATGGGCGAAATCGAAGAGCTCATCGCGGTGGAAGGCCTCCCTGCCCTCGAGAAGAAGGACAAAGACGCCTGCTGTGAACATGCACCAGTGGAAGGGTTCGAATGCGAATGGATCGTCGAGCGAATCATCCTCCCCGAGTTCGGCGTCGGCGCTGAAGACGAGGACGACGAAGACGAAAGCGCGAACAACCCGAGGGACATCGTCGACGACGCAGTAGACCAGGTCAGCGGGAGCGACGCGCCGACCGAGCAGGCACTGGCGGGGCAAGCGGGCAACCTGGCCATGCTGGCACTGCAGATAGGGTTTCCCATCTTGAAGCCATTCCTCGAGGAGCAGGTCCGAAGGGCGACGGTTTCCGTACGCTGGAAAGAGGGCCCCAAGGAACGCGGGTTCGACGTGGTCCAGTATCTCGTGTCTGACCAGCCCGCACCTACGGACGAAACCGTCTTAGAGGAGGAAGAGTGAGTCGGCGCGGTTTCACTCTACTCGAGGTCATACTCGCCGTAACGGTGCTCGCGCTCGTTGGCACGATGGTCTACGGCGGTTTTTCGCAGACCGCGCTCAACAAGGCCCGGGTGGAAGGGGACGTCGACCACTCCCGCATCATTCACATGGCGCTCGAGCGAATGACTCGAGAGCTCAGCATGGCGTTCGTCTCGACTCACGTGAACCCTTCCCTCGACCTGCGCGTCGTGGAAACCGCTTTCATCGGGAAGGACCACGGCCGCGATGATCGCATCGACTTCACGTCGTTCTCGCACCGGCGATTGTTCCGGAACGCTCGGGAATCAGACCAGAACGAGATCAGCTACTTCGTCACCGAGCACCCCGATGACCGGGATACGCAGGTCCTCGCGCGCCGAGAACAGAACCGCATCGACGACGACCCCAGGCGCGGCGGCAAGTCTCAGATCCTCGTCGAGAACGTCGAGGAGTTCAACTTGGAGTACTACGATCCGCTGCTGAGCGAATGGGTGGCGACCTGGGACACGGAGGACGTGCTTGCTCAGCCAAACCGCCTGCCGACACAGGTCCGCATCCGTTTGGGCGTCACCCATCCGAGGCGCCGTGGCGAGACGCAAGTCTTCGGCACCCGCGTCACCATTCCACTCACCTACGCACTCAACCACGCGAACTACAACCCATGAACCGCCGCCGAAAAGCATCGCATCGCAAGCGCTCCCAAGAAGGAGTGGCTCTCATCGTCGCGATTGCGACGGTTGCAATCCTTTCGGTGATGTTGGCGGACATGCACGAAACTACCGGCACGGCGTTTGCGGTGTCGACCTCGCAACGGGATGCGCTCCAGGCCGAATACATGGCCAAGAGCGCCCTGAACCTGACCCGACTGCTCATCGCAAAGGAACCCGACGTGCGGCGCTTTGTCGATCCGCTGTACCGTGGCGCCACCGGCCGGGCAGCTCCTCAGCTTCCTGTTTGGAATTTCGTCAACGAGCTGCTCTCTCCGTTCTGCACACCCGAAGACCAGCGAGATACGCTCATGCAGCTCGGCGTCGACTTCGGCGACACCATTGGCTTCGACGGCTTGCCAGGCGAGTGCAGTGTCCAGGTGGTGAGCGAGAACGGCAAGGTCAACATCAACGACCCACTCTTCCTCGACGGCGAGCAGGCGAGGAACAACGTGGCGACCCAGCTCTTTTCATTGACTGGCGGACAACTCCCCGAGAGCCCCTACGACGCGCTCTTCAACCAAGAAGACGCGACGGGGACTTTGACCACGCGGATTGACCTCATCACCGCCGTGATCGACTGGTGGGATCAGGACATCCAGCGCACCGACTTCGACCCGGGCGCAGGCCAAACACGTACCGGCGGCACTGGAACGGAAGACGACTCGCTCTACCAGCTCGACAAGGAACCCTATCGCAACAAGAACGCCGCCTTCGATTCCATACAGGAGCTTCGGCTCGTCCGCGGCTTTGACGATGACTTCTGGGCGACTTTCGTCGAGCCAATCCCCAACGACCCGGGCT
>JBLYYU010000480.1:0-9179 GCA_048550275.1 Polyangiales bacterium | reverse complement strand
GCGCACGCGCCGAGTTCACACGTCGCGGAAGGCGCGTCGCCAATGTGCGCGTGTTCGCATATCAGGACGATCGCGACCGTCCTGTCGCCGTCGCGACGGCGCACTTCCTGCTGGTCCAGGACTAGAATGACCAGGCAAGCAATTCACGGTCTCAGCAATGGCGAGCTGGTCGACCACGCGAAGGCCGTGCTTCCCCGCGGTCACGGGATCGCGAGGAAGCTCCATCGGCAGGTGATGCTCGAGGGGCGTTTCGAACCGGAGAGCTTCGGTCTGAGTCCCGCGGCGGCGACAGCCTGGCGAAACGCCTTTTCGTTTGAACTGCCGGAACTGATCGACGTCAAGACGGACGAGGGAGAGTTCGGAGCGACCTCGAAGATGGTGCTTCGCCTCGAAGACGGGCTCGAGGTCGAATCCGTGCGAATTCCGATGGGCCGAGGGCGCTACACTCTCTGCGTTTCGAGCCAAGTCGGATGCAAGATGGGCTGCGCGTTCTGCGAGACCGGCCAAATGGGTTTGCTTCGTCACCTTCGGACCGACGAGATCATCGCCCAGTTGCTGTTCGCCAGGCATCGGCTCGGTTGGCCGATTCGTAACATCGTGTTCATGGGGATGGGTGAGGCGCTCGACAACGCGGAGAATGTCCTCCGGGCGCTTCGGATCCTGAACGACGAGGCCGGATTGGCGATCGGCCAAGAGCGCCTGACGGTCTGCACGGTCGGCCACGTCGAGGGCATTCGCCTCCTCGAGCAACTGGGGTTCAAGCGCCTCAATCTCTCCATCAGCCTGAACGCCGCAAACGACAGACTCCGAAGCGAGATCATGCCCATCAACCGGCGCACCGACCTTGCTACGCTTCAAGCGGCCCTCATGGCCTATCGTCCGCGCCGGAATTTCGCGCTCGGCGTGAACTACTGCTTGCTCCCGGGCGTGAACGACAGCCAGGCCGATGCGCGCGCAGTCGCGGACTTCTGCCGTCCGCTCGGCCGGGTGCTGGTCAACGTCATCCCGTACAACCCCGGCACCATGCCCGTGACCCGCGCGCCGGAAGAAAGGGAGGTCGAGGGTTTCATCGCTTGGCTCCGCGAGGAAGGCTTGCCCGTGCGAGAGCGCGTCACCAAGGGGCGAAGCGTCATGGCGGCTTGCGGACAGCTAGGAAATCCGTCCGCGCGGGCCGAACGAAAAGCCCTTCAAACCGTCCGCGGCTAGCTACTTGCGCTTCTTCTTGCCGCGGTAGCGAACCCGAATCGGCGTTCCCTTGAACCCGAAGCGCTTCCGGATCTGATTGACCACGTACCGCTGGTAGCTGAAGTGAACGTCATCGGGAAAGTTGGTCATGATCACAAACGTCGGCGGGCCAACGCTGGCCTGAGTGATGTAGTACAGCCGAACCGCTCGGTGATGCATGGTCGGCGGAGGGTGCCTCTCGATGACCTCTTCGAAGAAACGATTGAGCTCGGCCGTCGCAATTCGTTTGCGGTGTTCCGTCACCGCGTCCTGTACGCGTCCGATCAGCGCCTTGATCCCTCGCCCCTCGAGCGCGCTCACGGTCACCATCGGTGCCCAGGGCACGAAGGCAAGGATTTCGCGAGTCCGGTCCATCGCCTTCTTCTGGGCCTCGCGATTCAGAAGATCGGTCTTATTTAGGGCAAGGACGAGCGCGCGGCCCCGGTCGTGGGCCAGACCGGCGATCTTGGCGTCCTGCTCTCCGACTCCGGCTTCGGCGTCGATCATGAGGACGACTACGTGGCTCCGCTCGATCGATCGGATCGCCTGCAAGACGCTCAAGCCCTCGACGCCCCGCTTCTTCACGCTTCGTTTTCGTCGGATGCCCGCGGTATCGATGAGAATGAAACGCTTCCCGTCGCGCTCGACCAGCGTGTCGACGCTGTCCACGGTGGTGCCTGGGCGGTCGTCGACGAGCTGCCGATCTTCGCCGCAGAGTTGATTCACCAGCGATGACTTCCCTGCGTTTGGTCGGCCGATGATCGCTACACGAGGCACGGCGAGGTCCGGTTCGCTGAGCTCGACGGGCTCGGGCAACTTCATCGCGATCTGTTCTTCCAAATCGCCGATCCCCCGCCCGTGAAGTGCGGAGATCGGCATGATCGTGTCGATGCCGAGCTCGTAATACGAGACGGCTTCGTGCTCTCGGGCTCGCGAGTCTGCCTTGTTGGCGACGAAAATGACGGGCTTGCCTGCATCGCGCAGCAGGGCGACCGCTTCCCGGTCGGCAGGGAGCGGATCCACCGTCGCGTCCACGACGCATACGACCACGTCGCACTCTTCGAGCGCCAAGCGCACTTGCCCGGCAATGCCCGCCTTCATGGGGTCGTCGCTGTCCGGGTCGAAGCCACCTGTATCGATCAGCACGATCTCGCGGCCGAGAGTGAAGGCGTCCGCGTAGTGCCGATCTCGCGTCACTCCCGGGATGTCCTCCACGATGGCGATGTGTTGACCGGCCAGGCGATTGAACAGCGTGCTCTTGCCCACGTTCGGGCGCCCCACGATCGCGACTAGCGGCCTGTTGACGATCGAGCCTGCGGGCCTTCGTGCGTGGTGCCAGCGACGCCCACTCATGACGGGTTCTCCTTGATCGCGAGCTGGCGCGCCTTGATCGGATCCCGAGTCCAGCCCGGATCGACCTTCACCCAGAGGCGCAGATAGACCTTGCGATCGAGGAAGGCTTCGATCTGCTGGCGTGCTTCCGTGCTGATCTTCTTGATCGTCTCGCCCTGATTCCCGATCACGATGGCCTTGTGGCTCGGCTTCTCGACGATGAGCGTCCCTTCGATGCGAAGAATCTGACCCTCGTCGCGGTAGTTTTCCAACTCGCAGGCGATCCCGTAAGGAACCTCTTGTCGGGTGTTGAGCATGGCCGCTTCGCGGACGAGCTCGCTGACGAAGAATCGCTCAGGTCTGTCGGTGAGGAAGTCTGCGTCGTAGAGCCGCCCTTCGGGAAGCGTCGCCCGAATCTCGCCGAGCAGCGCCTCGAGGTTGGTGCCGCGGGTCGCCGAAATCGGTACGACCGCGACGAATGGGCCGTGCTCCTGATACGCCTCGATGAATCCAAAGAGCCGTTCCTTGGCCTTGAGCCGATCGACCTTGTTGATCGCAAAGATTACGGGCGCCTTGGTTGTCTCGAGCGCCCGCAACGCAGTGCGGTCCTTTTCGTGAATCGTCAACGGTGCGGCGGGCTTTGGCGCCTCGGTCACGAACACGACGCAATCGCAGTCGACCAGACCCTGCGTAGCGCTGTCGATCAGGACTTTGCCCAATGCGCCCTTCGGTCGCTCGAGCCCCGGAGTGTCGACGAAGGCCACCTGAGTCGGTGGATCGTCCGATGCGTAGACGCCGAGGACGCAAGAACGAGTGGTGCCGGGCCGCGGTGTCGCGATCACGAGCTTCTGGCCGAGGAGCGCGTTCAGCAGCGTCGACTTGCCGACGTTCGGCCGCCCGACGATCGCGCATCGACCTGCCCGGGGCATGGCGGCGTCATTTTCCGGTTTTGGCATTGAGGGGCGGGAGTGTAGCGGGGGCGCGGCGTGGATCGAGCCGGAA
This sequence comes from Polyangiales bacterium, assembly GCA_048550275.1. GTDB lineage: Bacteria > Myxococcota_A > Polyangia > Polyangiales > Houyiibacteriaceae > SG8-38. The sequence goes on along the minus strand of JBLYYU010000480.1, from coordinate 5,621 downwards.
GCGTGGCCCCTGAGGGGGCTCTGAGCTATGCTCGCCGCGCTCATGCGAAATATCACTTCTCCCTTAGTCTGGCTCGCCCTCTTGGTTCTTCCCGCGGCCTGCGTCGGCGGCACCGGGACGACCTGCTTTCAAGACGATGAGTGCGATGGTGAGCTGATTTGCTGCCATCTCGGCAGTGATTTCACTCAGGGAAGCTGCCAAACCGAGCCCGTCTGCGACGACATGCGAGGGACCGGTGGAACGGCCGGGGCTGGCGGTGGAGGAGCGGGCGGCGATGGCGGTGCGGGCGGCGACGGCGGTGTGGGCGGCCTAGGTGGCGCTGGCGGGACCGGCGGCGACGGCGGTGCAGCTGGCGAAGGTGGCGCAAGTGGCAACGGCGGCGCAGGCGGTGCGTCCGGGGCCGGCGGTCAAGGCGGCACCGGGGGGACCTAGTCCCAATGAGGTCGTCGCTCTGCGCAGTGCTGCTCCTCGGCCTCTCCGGATTCTCTGGAAGCTCGGCTGCGCAATCGGCGTCCGAAGAAGCTCCATTGCCCTCGAACGCCGAGTTGAGCGCGCTCCTCGCGAACCCATCGACGACGGCCAAGACAGCGTACGACGTCGGCGTCCAGCTGTTCGAGGCCCAGCGGTACGACGCGGCCGAGCAATCCTGGCTCCGCGCTTACGAGCTTGGGCGCGACCCGACGCTCCTCGTTGGGGTGGCCGACACGCGACAGCGCCGTGGCGATGAACCTGGAGCAGTGGCGATGCTCGAGCAGTACTTGGTCGAGCGTCCCGATGCGCCGGATCGCGCCTCGATCGAAACGCGAATCGCAACGCTTCTCGAAAGCCCGGCCGTCCTCGTCGTTCGCTCGGAGGAGCCTGGGCACGCGATCCTGCTAGATGGCGTCCCAATCGAAGAGAAGACCCCCGCACGGCTCAAGGTCGACCACGGTAGCCACACGGTCGTAGTGGTCGGGGAGGGAAAGCACGTCGGCGAGCAGACGGTTCAGGTGGGCTACGGCGAGGTTCGAGAGCTCAGCTTCACGTCTGCGACGGAGAGCACCGTGATCGTCGAGCAAAGCGAGGAGGTCAAGCGTGCCGCTGAGCTCGCGAGCGAACGCGAGGACAAGACCGTTCGGCGGGCCGTCATCGGCACAGGCAGTGTTGCGGCGGCGGCCTTGCTCACCGGAACCGTGCTTGGGTTTCTAGCCCTGGAGCAGGAGCAGAAATACCGGAGTAACCCCAGCGCTGAGACGGCGGACAAGGGCGATCGGATGGCGCTCTTCGCAGATCTTTCGTTCGGTCTCGCGGCGTTGTCAGCGATTACGTCGTTTACGCTCTTCATGACCCACAAGAACAAGCGGAAGCGGGAGCGAAAAACGGCCCGCCTGCGAATCGAAACACGCGGCGCGGGCGCCACCGCCACCCTCCGGTTCTGATATGTCGGAATTGCGCACTACGGTCGCTGCAATCTGCCTGCTGTTCAGCACCCTCGGCGTCGGATGCTCCTACGTCGTGGACTTCGATCGTAGTCTTCTCGTCGATGCCGGTGTCGACGGAGGGGACCCCGACTCAGGCTTCGGCAGCGACGCTGAGGCAGCTCGGAGCGAGGACCGGACGCCGGACGACGAGGTTTCCGCGGACGAGCCTTAGCGGCCGAGTAGGTGGACGCGGGTTCGTAGCGAGCGCATCACGGCGAGCTGCGTAGCCGCTACGAAGCCGTGCGAGAAATGGGTGTTGCCCGCGATCAGCTTGCGAATGAGCTTCGGGGAATCCGCCGGGTCAAACGTCGCCCAAGCGATGACTCCCGCTTCGCCGCCCGGGTAGCGATGGGTGTCGAAGCGCCAGCGGCCTCTCGAAAGGGTCCCCGAGATGCCGTCCACGGAGACCACGGTGGGGCTGGGCCGCAGGATCATTTCGCCGCCAACGTGGAGCAATGGAATGGGGATCTCCCACTCGAATCTGGTACCCGCGTCGCTGCGCTCGACGACCTCGGCGCAAGTTCCATGAAGGAGTGACTTGCCGAATTCTTCGGGGTCTTGCATCACCCGGCGCACCCGACGTTCACTCGCGCCGCTGCGTCCGACGACAGCCACGCTTTGCAGCGTTGCGCCGTCCATGTCCATGAACACCAGGTCGCCTCGGGCGAGGAGGGGGTGCAGTGCTTGCATGTCCACCTTCGGCCTCTTGAGAGGTTGCGTGGCGTACACGCCATCGATGAACGTTCCCGCGCGCCGTTCAGCTTCCTCCTTGACCTCGAGAAGCGTAACCATTGCGACGGCGACGTTGATGGTTCGGTTCACCGCGTTGCCCTCCGCCGAGAGCTGACGGGTGATGTAGTTTGCGTTTCGCATGTCGAGGCGTGAAGCGAAAACGATCATCGACTTGTTCGGGCCGTCCGGGTACACACGCCACATCACCCGCCCGATACCCAGATCGCCGCCTGTCGTTCGAACGTCGAAACGGTATCCGCGCGTTGGGTTGCCCGGGTAGCTCGTCATCACGTTCTGACCGGTGAGCGAGAACAGGGTGACGCCCCAGCTCCAGTCGAACCCGGTCATCTTGCCACTGACCTCCTTGATATCGACCGATGTCAGCGCGCTCATGAAGCGCGGGTACTCCGCGGGCTTCCCGATGACTCCGGCGATCGTCGCGGCGGGTGCGTTGATCCGTGCGGCGTAGATCACGGCCGGCAGATCGGTCTGGCGGTTCTGGAATTCAGTCAGAAGCACGGGGCCGTTCGCCAGATGCGGTGCGAGAAGCGCCCGTTCATCTGGATTGAGAGCGCCGAGCCGTGCAACCGAGGCGTCGACCTTGCCGCTCTTGTTTTCGGCGAACGCGGTCGCGCTCCATGCGACCAAGACGATGAAAACCGTAAGAAATCTTCGCATGCCGTTTGGACGAGCTCGGTTGCCGATTCTTCAATCTCGCTGCAAAACGCCCACAATCAAGACATCATGGTGCGTGCAAAGAGCAAATGGACCCCAGGGGGTATCTCATTGTGGCTGATCGCGGCGATTCTCGCGACCGTCATCGTTTGTTCGCAATCGGAGCCGCCCGGCGAGGTCCCGTCTCCGAGCCACGAAATCGAGTTCGAGCTCGAGCCCATCGAGTAACGGGACAGAGGCGATCTCCCAGGGTTCCGGCGAAACGAAGGCTCTGCTTGACCCTGCGAGGCCGTCGCTCTTTACTAGCGCCATGCAGATTTTTATCGACTCCGCAGACATCGAGGAGATCCGTGACGCGGCCGCCATGGGCGTCGTTGATGGCGTGACGACGAACCCGTCGCTCGTCGCCAAGACCGGGCGCCCCTTCGAGGACGTCATCGTCGACATCTGCGAAGTCATCGACGGCCCGATCAGCGCCGAGGTCATCGCGACCGACTACGACGGCATGCTGAAAGAGGCGCGGACCCTCGCGAAGATGCACGACAATATCGTCGTCAAGGTGCCGCTGATTGCCGAGGGACTCAAAGTGGTCCGTACCCTCACCGACGAAGGCATACGGACGAACGTCACTCTTTGCTTCAGCCCGACGCAGGGCCTGCTCGCTGCCAAAGCCGGAGCGACGTACATCAGCCCGTTCATCGGCAGGATCGATGACATCAGCGGCAACGGTATGGAGCTCGTCGAGCAGCTCGTCACGATCTACCAGAACTACGGCCTGAGCACTCAGGTCTTGGCGGCGAGCATTCGACATCCGGTACACGCCGTGCAGGCCTCGCTCATCGGCGCGCACGTCGCGACGATTCCGCACAAGGTGATTCTCCAGCTCCTGAAGCATCCGTTGACGGATAGCGGCCTAGAGCGCTTTCTGGCCGACGCGAAGAAGATCCCGACGGCCTAGCGCAACGACAGTCGCGAACCTCAGCACGAGCCATGCATGCGACCTAGAGTCCTAGTCGTCTACAAAAAGAGCACGTACCAACGCTACGTGGGTAGGGCCCAGGCGCGCCTTCAAGAGCTGATCGAGCACAGCGACGTCTCCGTCGAAGGTCTGTTGAACGAGCACGAAGTGCATCAGCAGACTCTCCAACGCGCGAAGAGAGCCTTGCGCGAGCTGGGCGCGCGGGCAGTTCTTCGCTACCGGCCCGAGCCGATGCCCGAGGAGGGTGCCTGGGACCTCATAGTGACCCTCGGGGGCGACGGCACGCTTCTTTGGGCCTCGCATCTCGCCGACTCTTCGACGCCCATGCTCGCGATCAACAGCGCGCCGGATACGAGCGTCGGCTACTTCTGCGCGGGTGACGCCCACAATGTCGATGAGGTTCTGGCGGCCGCTCTCGACGGGAGCTTGAAATCGAGCCGCTTAGCGCGAATGCGGGTCGACGTCGGCGAGAAGCTCATTTCGACGAGAGTTCTAAATGACGCGCTCTATTGCCACGAGAGTCCGGCTGCGACCTCCCGATACATCCTTTCGTTCGACGATGACCAGGAGCGGCAGATGTCGAGCGGAGTGTGGGTCGGCCCGGCAGCAGGCTCCACCGCGGCTATTCGTTCGGCTGGCGGCAAAGTGCTCCCGGTCGGCTCGCAGAAGATCCAGTTCGTCGTTCGCGAGCCCTACCGCGGCGTCGACAACAAATACCGGCTCGTGAAAGGGATGGTGCGGCCCGGCGAGGCCCTCGAGATCACCAGCCGAATGACCAAGGGCCGGATCTTTCTCGACGGGACCCAGAAAGTTTACGCAATCGGCATCGGCGACCGGATCCGACTGAGTCTGTCCGAGGAGCCGCTCAGTCTCCTAGGCCTGCAACGCCGCTCCGACGCTTCGTCGACCGTTCCGGCCTTGAAGTAGCTCGGCCCACCCTGAGATAAATTGACCAGCAAAACACGGGGGCGTTAGGTAGAGATTCGTGCCGCGCCATCGAAGCCACATCGTCCTCACCGTCTGGCCCATCACGATTCTCGTCGCGATGGAGCTCTTTCGGCTCTGGCCTGCGATTCGCGGAGCGAGCTCGTTTGCCGCGGCCTCTCCGGCGAGCTGGCCACGACTGCTCTTGTGGACCCTCGCTGTCCTCTGCTCCCTCGCAGCGTACGCCCGCGGCTGGAGCATCCTTCGAGCCGACGAGCCCGGGGATCCGGGACCCTATCGCTCCGACGTCCGTCGGCGCCTTCAGAAGCTGGTCGGCGGGCTCGGCTGGGGGCTAGTCGTCGCGCACTTGATTCTGCACTGGGTCGTGAGCGTTCGGGTTGGGCCAGTCGCTCTGAGTCAATACGAGCTCCTACGCGGGTTCCTCTCGAGGCTCCCCGTGCTTGCGTTCTATCTGCTCGGGCTGGGCGCAATCGGCCTCTTCCTCTCCCAGGGAATCGCCGCCTCGTTCCGCGCATGGGGCCTAGGCCTGCGGTCCGAAACTTCGCGTTGGATTGAAGTCGGCGGTACCTTTCTGTCCGTCATGATGCTGCTTTTTGCGTTCAACATCCTGAGTCATTTCGTGACGGGGCGGGCGTACTGGCTGGGCTTCTCGTCCGATTCGACTCAGCCGGGTGACACGCATGGAGAGTCAACGCGATGAGCATCGCCCGCATATACGCCATCGCGCTCAACACCTATCGTGAGGCGGTTCGCGATCGCGTTCTGATCGGGGTGCTCGCCCTCGCGGCGGGCGTCCTCGCGCTGACTCTTGCCCTCGCGGAGCTGTCGCT
>JBLYYU010000479.1:0-2778 GCA_048550275.1 Polyangiales bacterium | reverse complement strand
TACTGCTTGGGCATCTCGTCAGACGGTTCGCTCATCCGGCTGACCGTGTGCGGTGAAATCGTGGGGCAGTCAAGCCTCAGTCGCCGACGAGACGGTGCAATTCCTCACGGATCATCGCTTCGGCGAGCTCGGGGACGACCTCCCAGACCACGCGCTCGACGACCTCGGCCGAAAGCTTGAGCACGCCCTCGACTTGGTCGGGCGTGAGGCCGAGCGTTTCGAGCCGCTGGACCACCGAATGGGAGAGCGCTTCGCTGGCGCCTGCCGCCTGGAGCGGCGAGCTCGGCGAGGCTGGCGGGGCCGAAGAGACTTGGGCAGGCGGCGCCGAGGAAATGTGCGGCGTCGGTGCGGAAACGATTTTCGCGGGCGGTGCGGAGGAGCGCAGCGACTGTGCCTGTGCAGGCGCCACGGAGACCTGGGCCCCGCTGATCGGCGTCGCGGCCACGGGACGCGCGGACGCCATCGCCGGGCTGACCGGGAGCGGCGGCGGCGTCGGCCGGTAGGAGCGCTGCACCGGAATCGGCGGCGTAGTCGCAGGCCGCGCGGCAGGTGCAGAAGGGATGTCGGAAATCTCGACGAGCTGACCCGCTAGGCCGCTGGCCTTGTCGATGGCTTCCTGCGTGTCGAACGGTTTCAGGATGTGGTCATCCGCACCGACCTCATTCGCCCGCACGGCGTCGAGCGGCCGGTGCTGACTCGCCATGAGAACCACGCTGGTGCCCGAAAGCGCCGGGTTGGATTTGATTTGCCGGGTCACCTCGTACCCGTCGATCCCCGGAAGCGACGCGTCGATGAACGCCACGTCTGGACCGAAATCCGCCCCCTGTTCAAGTGCACGCTCGCCGCTATCCACGACCAGCAACTCTGCGTCCTCCCCAGCGAAGGTCATCTCCATGACCTGTCGCATAGTGACGCTGTCTTCGACGATCAGAATCCTCATCGACATCAAGCCCCGTTCCACCAAGTTGTATGCGTTGGCATACGCGATCGGCCCCGCGCCGGTCAAGAAGGAGCGTATCCGGATTGACGCCGTTCTGCGCCCCCGTTAGGGAGCGCGGGTGTCGGATTCTGACCTACGCCGTCTCTATCGCGAGCAGGCTCCGAGGGCCCCGGAGGGTCGCTTCTCGCTCGAAACCCTGATCGAGGGATCAGGTCCAATCGAGCTCGACATCGGTTTTGGGCGGGGTTTGTCCCTCCTCGAGCGCACGGCTGCCGCGCCCGATAGCCGCATCATCGGCATCGAGGTCAAGACCAAGCTGGCCTACAAGCTCAGCGAGCGACTCGAGAAGCGGGACCTCCAAAAAGTCACAATCCTTTGCGGAGATGCCCGCGAAATCTTGAAAAGAGCTGAACCAAGGCGATCGGTTCGGCGGGTCGCGATCCACTTCCCGGACCCATGGTGGAAGAAGCGCCACGACAAGCGCCGGGTCATCGGGGAAGACCTGCTCACCGAGCTCGCCCGGCTCATGGTGCCCGGTGGTGAGCTCTTCATCCAGACCGACGTCGAGCACCGAGCCGAGCAGTACGTCACACAGCTCCGCGCCGCGCCCGGCTTCTCCCTGACCACCAAGAGCGGCTACGTCGACGAGAACCCGTTTCAAGCGCGGTCCAACCGCGAGAAGCGCGCCATCGAAGATGGGCTCCCCGTCTGGCGGATCCTCGCCACACGCGACTAGGGTCTCGCACAGCGCGGCGACCTCGAGATGGCCTCGCCGCTCCCTGCCACCTAGCGAAGGGCGACGGTGTTGCAGTGCCTTGCCGTCTGGGTCACCAGGAGGGCTTGCCGCTCTTCGAGCGTCTGGTCGGGCTCGTGGCCCGGAATGAAATACCCGAGGTCGTCGACGATATCGTAGAGTTCTTCGCCGCGTTCGAGCAGCTTGCAGTTTCGGTTTTGCAGCGCGCGAACCAACTTGGGCACTGCGTTCAAGCTGTGTCGCTTGGTGTCGTGCATCAGCACGATCCCGCCCAGGTCTCCCGTCTCCCGCTCGCGCCGGTCGAGCACCCGAAAGAAGGTCTGCACCACCTCTTCAGGCGTGTGAACCTCCAAATCGCCGGGGTAGAGTGCCCACATCACGCTCGTGTACCCGAGCTCCCCGAGGAGCCCCTCGACTCGTTTCGACATCGCGCCACCCGGCGGCCGGAGCAAACGCGGCGTCCGGCCGATGGTCTTTTCGATCTTCCGTTCGCTCAGGGCGAGCTCCGCTTGGATCTCGGCGTTGTTGAGCAGCGGCAGCTGGCGATGAGTCTCGGTGTGGTTTCCCACCAGGTGCCCCCGGCGAACGATCTCGCGAACGATCTCGGCGTGCTCTCGCTCCCAAGGGTTGCCGCGCCCGAAGCTCTCGGTCTTCACGAAGAAGAGCGCTTTGATGCCCAGCTCGTCGAGCATGTCGAGCAAGCGGGGAGTCGTCCGTCGCGAAGGGCCGTCATCAAAGGTGAACAAGATCGTCCGGTGCTTGCTCCCTCCGTGAATCGTCAGCCCGCTCGGAAAGCGAAGGCCGGTGGTGTCTTCGTTGACGATCGGCACCATCTCCGCCACTTCAGGCCCTGGCTCGAAGTGCACCGGTTCGGGGAAGGGCGAGGGCCGGATCGTGATCGGCTCGAGCACGATCGGCGCGGGAGTCGTCTCCGAGGCGCCCGCGAGCGAACCCACGGCCACCATCGCGAAGACGCACGCGCTCAGCCGAACCTGCCAGGAGATCGAGGTCATCTCGATCCAGATCGTATGGAAGCCGAGCCCGCCGATGCAAAAAGGCCGCAGAACCTGCACAGGGTTGCAGT
>JBLYYU010000478.1:0-2751 GCA_048550275.1 Polyangiales bacterium | reverse complement strand
GAGCGAGGCTGCGACGGGCAAGCCGTTCGCGCGCTGCTGGATGCACAACGGGTTCGTCGAGGTCGACAAGGAGAAGATGAGCAAGAGCCTCGGAAACTTCTTCACGGCGCGCGACCTGTTCGACCGGGTCGAGCCGGAGGCGATTCGCTACTTCATGATGACCGTGCACTACCGCGCTCCGCTCAATTTGGATTGGACGCTGGACGAAGCCGGCAACGTGACGGGTTTCCCTCAGTTTGAAGAGGCGGAGCGGCGGCTCGCGTACCTCTACAAGACCAAGCAACGGCTGGAATCACTTCCGCCGAAACGTGTTGTCGACAATGACGTGCCTGCGCCATCGGAGATCGCGAGCTTCGCTGCGGTCCTCCGCGATTCGTTAGACGACGATTTGAACATGCCGGTGGCGCTCGCGAAGCTGGCGGACTTTCTAAAAGGCGTAAACGAGCTCTGCGACCAGGCGATGAAGAAGAAGGGCAAGGCTGCGCGGAGCACCGTGGAAGTGGCGACAGCAGGTTTCCGGGCGCTCGAAACCGAGCTCGGTCTCGGAGCGGAGTCCGCAGACGCCATTCTCTTGCGGATCCGTGACCGGCGAGCGAAGGCGCGGGGGCTCGAAGCGACGATGATCGAAAGTCGAATCGACGCTCGTGCCGAGGCGAGAAAATCAAAGGACTTCGCCGAGGCCGACCGGATTCGCGACGAGCTGGCGTCGCTCGGAGTCGAGCTTCTGGATGGAGCCGACGGAACCGGCTGGACCATCTCGGACTGATGAGAGTATCAGGTGGGATGCCGTGATCTCGCCAAACTCCCTATTTGTCAGCAGATCGCCGACCCAGGGATGTGTCACTGGCTCGATCCGTATGGCACCCTGATAACTCCTTGGAGAACCAAGCATTGTCGTCGTCTGTCCCACAGCCCATGGCGGAAGGTACCTTGAGTGCCACGCCTCTCGGCCACGTGTTGCTGTCCATTCAGAAGAAGGGGCTATCGGGCACGCTCGCCGTCTGGCCCGATGACGAGCGACCGGGCCAAGACCGCATCCTCTTTCGCGCCGGCGTTCCGGCGGTGGGTCGTTTCATGGACCCAGCCAGCGACCTCGAGCACGCTCTGCTCAGCGTCTTCGAGCGATCGAAAGGCCCGTACGCGTTTTACGAAGCGGACCTGGTCGGGGACGGCGAGGGCACGCTTCGCGGTTCGATCGACGTGCTCGCATTGATCGCAACGTCACTTCGCACGCACGCCCCGACAGACGCGCTCAGTCGAGTGATCCGGAAGCTCGGCTCTCTACCGCAACGGATCAAGAGCGGAGCCCCGCTCGGCCGCCTCGACCTCCAGTCAAACGAGAAAGCATTTGTCGAGTTGATGCGGGCGGAACCGGCGTCGGCCGATACGCTGATCGAACAGTTCGGCGACCCAAAGGTAGCCCAGCGCATGCTGTACCTTCTCGTGATCGCGGAGTGCCTCGAGTCTTACGTGCCGAGCTCGCGGCAGAACGTAAGGGCGGTCCGCTCTCCTGTGGCGACCCCACCACGAATTTCAACCCCGCCGAGCCAACGGATGTCGATCCCGGCACCGTCGACCGGCTCGCAAACGAGGCGACCTTCGTCTCCGCCTGGCGAGCGAGAGTCGAACCTTCCCGGGGGGGACTCGGTTCTACCGCGCTCGCTCAGCCAGATGCCGCCGGCGAAATCATTGTCGGGCGAGATCGTTGCACCTCGCTCCTTGCCGCCGGCGCCGCCCTCGAGCCTCAGCGCAGAGCACGCGAAGCGCTGGGAAGAGATTACGAGGGTCGTCACCATGATGGACCACCAGAACTACTTCCAGATGCTTGGCGTGAAGGAATCCGCGGACGGCAGCGAAATCGGCAGGAAGTATATGGGACTGGCGAAAATCTGGCATCCGGACCGCTTGCCTTCGGAGCTGGTGGCGCTGCGCCCCTGGGTCGAAGAGATCTTTCACCTCTTCACCGTCGCCAACGACACGTTGTCCGATACGAAGAAGCGCGTGGACTACCAGAAGACGGTCATGCAGGGCGGCGGCACGCCGGAGTCCGAACGCAAGCTCAACGTGATGGTCGAATCAGCGATCAACTTCCAAAAAGTCGACGTTTTGGTGAAGCGCAGGCGGTACGACGAGGCGCTCCAGATCTGCAACGAGGTCATGGCGGTCGTTCGTAGGGAAGCAGACTACCCGGCGATGAAGGCCTGGATTCTACTTCTGCGCGACGGGATCGAGGATGAAGAAGTGGCCGACGAAATCCGGAACCTGCTGCGGAAGACATTCTCCCTCAACACCGACCATGTTCACGCCCATTTCGTGAGGGCCCACTTCCTCAAGCGGCAGGGCGAACACGACAAGGCGCTCAAGCACTTCAAGAAGGTCGCCAAGCTCGACCCTCACAACCTCGAGGCGGCTCGAGAGGTCCGAATAGGGACGATGCGGATGTCCAGAGGCCGAAGCAGCGCCCCACCGCCGAGCGCAGACAGCAAGCGGCCGAACTTCTTCGGGAAGTTCTTCAAGAAGTAGCGCGTCCCATCCGCGCTGAGCTCTGTCGTTCTGTTTCGGGCTACGGCGAGGGTGGCCGGACTCGCGCGAGGCGTGGCTCTGTGAGGGCTGCTGACCGCCGCGTCCAAGCGTGTGACAGCGCCCCAGCGCCGCCCGCCTCCATGAACATAGGAGAACGGCTCGCGATGCGCGGCACAGCGATTGGGCGGGAGGCAAGACGTACAGGGCCATATGGATCGGCCGAGCGGG
>JBLYYU010000477.1:0-3807 GCA_048550275.1 Polyangiales bacterium | reverse complement strand
GCGCCATTGTCGAGCGCCACCTCGATCTCGTTCGGGAGCTCGACATTCGCGGAGACCGAAATCGAAACCCCGTCACGCGTGACCGCAGCCGCCGAGCGCTCGGCCTCGAGAAAGGCCGTGAACCTGCGGCGCCGCTCCTCGGCCACCAGCCGCGCCTCCTCGGAGGCGCGGACCGTCACGTTCCCGGAGAAACCATCGACCAAAACCAGCTCCCCGTCCTCGATGTCCTCGGGAATCTGCCCCACTCCGACGACGGCGGGCACCCCGAACGCGCGGGCGAGGATCGCCGTGTGGCTGCTCCCCGCACCGAGCTCCGTCACGAGCCCAACGGTCGGCGGCCTGAGGAGGCGCACGGCGTCCGCGGGGGTCAGGTCGCGCGCCAGCAAGACGCTCGGCCCATCGACTGGCCGCTCGCGCTGCTCTCCACCGCAGAGGTGCCGAAGCAGATGCTCCTTCACGTGGTCGATGTCGTTGGCCCGCTCCTGAAAGTACGAAGACGAATCGGCGAGGAGCGGTTGCTTCAGTCGCGCCGTCACTTGCTCGACCGCCCATTCAGCGTTGACGCGCTCATCCCGAATTGCCGTGTCGACCGCGTCGATCAGAAGCGCATCTCCGTGCATCAGAAGGTACACATCGAGAATGGGCGCGTATGTCGGCCCGTGTTGCTGAGTGAGCTCCTGCTTGGCCGCTTCGATCTCAGCGCGCGATTTTGAGACCGCCTCGGCGAAACGCTCGAGCTCGGCGGGCACATCGGCTTCCGCGATCTGCACGAGTTGCCCCCGACGCTCCCGCCCGAGCATGCGCGCAGGCCCTACCGCGACGCCAATCGACGCGGACACCCCCTTCAAGCGACACGCCGGCCTCACGAAGGCTCTCCAAAACCGCTCGAAACCAGAGCGCAAAGCGCCACGAGCGCGGCCTCGGCGTCCGGGCCGGAGGCGCGAAACGTGATCTGCTGCCCCTGCCCACCGCAAAGCAGAAGAACGCCCATGATGCTCTTGGCGTCCGCGGCCTGCTCGCCCTTGCTGACTTCGATCTGCGAAACGAATCCGTTGGCGACGTTGACGAGCTTCGCGGCGGCCCGGGCGTGCAGGCCGAGCCGGTTCGGCACCTCCACCGTGGCGCTCAGCCCGTCGTTCACTTTCCGGCTCGCTGCACGTCCCGATGCGAGACCACGACCTCGTGCTTCTCGCCGAGCTGCCGGCCGAGCTCCTCCGCCATGGCGACCGAGCGATGCCGACCGCCGGTGCAACCGACCGCTACCGTGAGATAGGCCTTCCCCTCGCTGGCGTACTCCGGAAGCGTGTAGTCGAGGAGCGGCCGCATGTGCCGAAGGAGCTCTCTCGTCTCCGGTGCCTCCATGACGTACGCCGCCACGTCGGCGTCCATCCCCGTCTTCGGCCGGAGCTCGTCGACGAAATGCGGATTCGGCAAGAACCGGAGGTCGAACACCAGATCTGCGTCGGCCGGAACGCCGTACTTGAACCCGAACGAGAGAATCCGGACGACCATGAACGGGCGGTCGGGATCGCGACCGATGTAGTCGATCAGATGGTGGCGGAGGTCGTGGACGCTGAAGTCGGTCGTGTCGACGATGACGTCGGCGCGTGCTCGAAGCCCGGCGAGCCGCTCCCGCTCACGAGATATCGCCCCGTGCAGGTCACCGGTCCGCGAAAGGGCATGAGGTCGCCGTGTCTCGCTGAAGCGACGAACGAGCACCTCGTCCGCACAGTCGAGAAAGATCACCCGCACTCGATGCCCCGCAGCCTCGAGCTCGGACAGTGTCTCCTCCGCGCCGCTCAAGAACGCCCCAGTCCGGACGTCGATCCCCAAGCCAACGCGCTCGAGCTTGCCTTCGCGTCCAACCACCCGGATGAGCGCAGGCGCCAAACCGGGCGGCAAGTTGTCGACGCAAAAGAAGCCGGCGTCCTCGAGGACGCGAAGCGCGGTGCTCCGCCCGGCCCCAGACAGCCCGGTCACCACGACGATGTGCGGACCGCTCGCCATTACGCCGTCTCCGGGCTCGGGTCTTCCATGTCGCCCATCAAGGTGTCGATGAACTTCTGAGCGCCGTGATGCCCGGCCGCCTTGAGGATTTGATTGCGGGCGGCGACCTCGAGAATCACGGCCATGTTCCTGCCGGGACGCACCGGAATTCTCAGCATCGGAATCGGCACCCCGAAGATCTCGATGGTCGAATCGTCGAGGCCAAGCCGATCGAAGGGCTCGTCGTCGCTCCAAGGGCAGATCTCGACCACGAGTTGCACGGTCTTCTCGGACCGCACCGCGTTGGCGCCGAAAAGGTCTCGAACGTTGATAATCCCGATGCCGCGAACCTCGAGGTGATTGCGGAGCTTCGACGGAGCGCGCCCCTGAACCTGCTGGGACGGAAGCAGCGATAGTATCACCTGGTCGTCCGCCACGAACCGGTGCCCGCGCTCGACGAGGAAGAGCGCGCATTCGCTCTTGCCGATGCCGCTAGGCCCGAGAAGCAAGGTCCCGACCCCGTGTACGTCCATCAAGACGCCGTGCCGGGTCTCGGAGGGAGCGAGAATGCCGTCGAGTACGAGGTGAATCGCCTGAATCGCCCGGCTCGACCGCGGCTCGGCGACGGCCAGCGGAGTCGATGTCTCGTTCGCGACCTGCAACAAGGTCGCTGGCGGTTCGATGCCGCGAGTCAACACGACCAGCGAAAGCCCGAGTCCGAACAAGACACGCACCCGCTCGAGCCGTTCCTCCTCCGGCAGACCGGCGAGGAATGTCGTCTCCGTCTCTCCGAGGATCTGAACGCGCGTAGGCACCACGCCATGCGTATGACCGACCAGCGCCAGCCCCGGCTTCTGCACCCGAGGATGGTTGAGGGTCCGTGTCTGGCCATCCTCGCCGGCCACCAAGCGAACGATCGCGCTCAAACGTGGCTCAGCGAGCAGGTGCGAGACCGTGATGCCACGCTCGACACGCATGCTGGGAAGGCCGCCGCGCCGCGAAGAAGAGGACTGGGTCACTTCCCCATCATACGCGAGTGCCCCGCAACTGTCTGCACATCAGGGCTCGATCAGCGTCCGGTAAGCCGAGGCCGCATCGAGCGCCGCGAGGAGCGCGCTCCGCTTCTCCTCACTCCGCAGCACGCGCGAGACCCCGGCCAGCGCTGCCAGATGCTTCTGCGGCATCGACTTGGGCCCGACGATGCCAACGAGAATCTTCACCGGCAGGCGATCGACCGCTTCGAAGTCCACACCCGCAGGGCAGACCGCCACCGCAGCTCGCAGCTCCTCGAAGCCATCGTAGCGTCCGTGCGGAATGGCGACCGCGCTCCCGATGCCAGTGCTCGCCAAGCGCTCACGCTCGAAGAGGAAGTCGTAGACGATCTCTTCGTTGACGGTCCCTTCGGGCATCGTCAACAAGGAGGCCACGGCGCGTAACGCCGCTTCCTTGTCGGAGAGCACCAGCCCGATCTGCACGCGTTCGGGGTGAAGAAGGTCAGCGAGCATGACGGGCAGGCGATACCGCACCCATCACAGACGCGCAACGCGGATCAGTCTTCGGGGTGACGAAGCGACTCGCCGCCGTGGCGCCGGCGGTGCGTCTCCGTCGCCTTCGTGTCGCGAACCTGTCGGTCGATCTTGTCGACGACCTGGTCGATGGTCATGTACATGTCCTCGGAGTGCCCGTGGCCCGCGTACTGGTGCCCGTCGCCAGTCAGGTTCAAATCGACACGGTGCAGGTGCCGCTCCGTAGAAAACGTGAACTCCGCGTGTAGCGGAGCCCTCATGTACTTCTGGATCTTGCCAATCTTGTCCGATGCGT
>JBLYYU010000476.1:0-11217 GCA_048550275.1 Polyangiales bacterium | reverse complement strand
CCAGGGCGGGGCCTCCCTCGATGTCCGATTCGTCCACAGGCGCGACTTCACCAGCGTAGTATTCGTCGGCACGGCTCAGATCGACGCCGACCATGTCGTGCGTCAGCAAAAGTGTCAGCGCCAAACCGAGCAAGGTGAAGACCAAGAACACCGTGTAGACAGCGCGGGCGCCGAGGGGTAGGGCGCGCAGCCTTCCAGCGGGTCGTGTGAAGTCCTGCATGGTGCCGGTTACGACGAAGTGAGCACGGTGTCGTGCAGGAGCATGGTCGCTCGTTTCACGGCCTTGGCCATAGCGCGAGCGGATAGGGTGGCGCCAGAGATCACGTCGATGTCGTGCCCTGGCCTGAATCCGCTCGCCGCCTCTTTCCCGACGAACTGCTTGCGAAATCGTTTGGAGCGAATCCCGTCGCCGTACGGCTCTCGATAGGCGACGACCTCGACGCGCGTCACACGGCCTTCGCCATCGAAGAACGTGGCAAAGTCGATGTACTCGTGCTGACCGATTTCACGATCGAAGAGCGCGTATCCATCGACGCGCTCGCCCGAGTGAGCGACGTAGAAGATGTACTCGCGCTTCGGAAGCTTCTGGCCGAGCTGCTGCTCGAGCTCGCCGCAGTCCGTTGCCGAGAGCAGGACGCGCTCGAAATCCACCACCTCGGATTCATGGAACTGCTCGGAGAGAAGACCCCGGACGCTGTAATAGACCTGCGCATGCCCGCTCGCGGCCAGGCCCGAGCCCAGGGTCGCCAGCACGAGCATCAAAGCAGCTCTATTGAAAACGCCTTTCATCTTCGTTTTCGACAATAGGGGCAGCCCAGAATCGCTGCAAGTCGAAATTCAGAGCAATTTTGCCGGTTTTGCCGGGTCAGGGCCCCGGGGCCAGCTCCGAACGTGGCGGACTCGGAAGAAATCCGTCCTCCAGGCGAATCCTTTTGCTCGCTCGTCGACTCTCTATGGGTGCCCCGCGCGAGGGCCGGCGATGGAGTCCGGTCCCTGGGCCATCGAAAAGGAGTCCCGTCATGAGCGCCATCTTTCCCCGAAACGAACACACGGTGGACCGTTTGATTCGCGTAGTCCTTGGGCTCGGCCTTCTCTCGCTGGTATGGATCGGACCTCAGACGCCTTGGGGCTGGGTCGGTCTCGTCCCGCTGGTCACCGGCTTGGTCGGTAGTTGCCCGCTCTATAGGCTGTTGGGGATCTCAACATGCCCGATCGACACTCACAAGACGACTCAGAGCTCGACCGGGGCCTGATTGCCCGCTCCGCCGCAGGAGACCGCCGCGCGTTCGAGCGTCTCGTCGAGCGACACGCGGCGGCGGTTCTCAGGCTGGCGACCGTGCTGACCCATGACCCGGCAAGCGCCGAAGATGCCCTGCAGCAAACGTTTCTCTCCGCGTACCGAAACGTGGCGAGCTTCCGCGCAGAGGCCTCGGTTCGAACCTGGCTGCTCACCATCGCTCGCCATGAAGCATTCAGGCTTCGCGCGAAGCATCGGCGCGAGGACCTGATGGAGGAGCCGCTGATGACTCTCGGGGTCGAAGCAGGATGGGGGAGCGACAACCCCGAGGCGCTGGCGATCGCCGCGCAGCGCCGAGACGCATTGAAGCGCGCGCTACAGGGCCTGCCGGAAGCAGATCGTGAGGTGCTGATTCTTCGCGACCTCGAAGGGCTCCGCGCAGCCGAGGCCGCTCAGGTCCTCGGCATCGGAGAACGCGCGCTCAAGAGCCGATTGCACCGCGCGCGGCTGAAACTAGCCGTTGCCCTTCGCGCCAGCGCTGGGTTAGGCCCGACAGAGCCGGAAGGAGGCGAAAGATGAAGGAGCGAGACGTAGGCGGAATCCGCTGCTCCCAAGTCCTTGCTCTGCTGAGCGAATATGTGGACGGCGAGCTCGACCCGGGCGCCTCCGGCAAGGTCGAGACTCACCTCCTCGGCTGCCCGAACTGCGAGAAATTCGGCAAGAACTTCGGCGCCATGGTGGTTTCGCTTCGCCAGGAGGCGGGTCGAGGACCGGACATGAAGCTCGACGTGATGTCGCGCTTGCTGGACGAGCTCCGCAACGCAGAGACGGAGTCCTGAGAGCGCGATGCGGTTTCGAGTCGCGCTGATCCTGTTCGTCGTTGCTTTGGCGATATCGCTCTATGCGACCGGTGCGTACACTGCGATGGAGCCGGAACGTCTGCGCGCCTGGCTTCAGGGAGCGGGCCGCTGGGGTGGGCTGCTATTCGTCGTCGCGTATAGCCTCTTACAACCGCTCGGCATCCGAAGCATCTTCTTCTTGCTGACCGCGCCCCTGGTTTGGACGCCTGTCACCGCGTTCGTCTTGAGTTGGCTCGGCACCGTGGCCGCATCACTGGTCGCGTTCGGTTTCGCGCGCTTTGTCGGACGGGCATGGGTTCAGCGCCGTTTGCCGCAGGGCATTCAGCGGCTGGACGATCGTTTGGCCGCTAGAGGTTTTCGCACCGTCACGCTCCTCAGGCTCATCTTTTACACGGCTCCGACGCTGCAGTTCGCGCTTGGCGTCTCTCGTGTGCGCTTCGCGCCGTTTCTGCTCGGGACCGCGCTCGGCGTACTCCCGTTCACAGCGCTGATGACCGCGCTCGGCGCACAAATCGACCGATGGCTTGCCGCGCATCCGATTTCATCCTGGCCTTGGGATCGCTTTGGGCCTCTGATGCTCGTCGCCGCGCTCGCCGTGGTGGTTTTCACGGCCGTTGCGGTTCGCAGATGGCAAGGCAAACTTTCCTTTGGCAACCCAGCTTCCACGGAGCTGACCTTGGAGCAACACCCATGACCGAGCCATTTCATCCTCACCTGCGGCGCTCGCTGTTCCTCGCTCTCTCGATTGGAGTCCTGCTTCTTGCACCCACGGCCTCGGCCGAGGTCTCTTGCAACGAGCGCCAAGCCCCGGGCTTGTTCGTCGATCTTTTTTCGAGCACCCGAGTCTATCCGAACGCCGACGCCGCCCTGATGGGCTTCGCGACCGGTGCGGTCTGGCGGCCTTCCGACAAGTGCGTCCACCTCGCCGGCGAAGGCTTCGCTCGCTTTGGGCGCCGAACGATCGCCAGCGGAGAGCAGAAGATGAGGACGGCCGGCGGCGCCGTAGGCGCCCTTTGGGGCAACGGAAATCAAGACCGCTGGTTCGGCGCGGGGGCGATGTTCGACCTCGGCTGGGCCCGAGTTGGGCCCCGCGACGATTTCGTGATGAGCGGGTACATGCGGGGGCTCCTCTATTGGCGACTTCGCAAGGAGTATTGGATCGGGCTCGACCTGCGCGCAGGACATGTGATCGTGCCAGTGACCGTGGATGGTGTCGGTATCAAGGGACCGATGATCGGGCTCGGCATCGGCGCCATGTGGGGCGATGGAGCGTATGGCTCGAAGTAGCAGGTTTCCGGCGCGTGCGCGGCGCCGCCTCGTAGTGCTCTGCTTTGCAGTCCTGGTGCTTGCCTCGGGTTGCACGGGCGTCCTGCAAAATCTCGGCGCGCGCTGGGTGACCAACAAGATCTCCGGAGCATTCGATCTCGACGACGCCCAGGAGAAGGCGACGCGCGAGGTGGTGGATAGAGCGCTGCTCGAGGCGCCCGATTTGCTCGGGCCCCGAATCGACCTCCTCGTGGCCACTGTCGACCGTGCGCTCGCTAAGGGAATGACCGAGCAGAAGATGCTCGTCCTCGAGCGGCAGGTGGACATTCTCATGGACAAGGCCGTCGCCTGGATCGTCGACGCGGCTTCTCCCATTTTGGCGACGCTCCGGGATGATCAGATCGACCACGCCCAGCGCGAGCTCGACGAAGGGCTTCAGGAGACCCGCGATGAGCTCAACGCCCCGAAGGGCGAGCGGCTCGCAAGCCGGCAAGACAAGTTCGTCGAAGCGATCGAAAAATGGTCGGGCCGATTGAGCGACGTGCAAGAGAAGGCAATCCGTGACTACGTGCTCGAGATGCCGGACGAGGCGCCGGACAGGCTCCGCGCCGACGAGCAGCGCCTCGCGCAGATCGCTGAAGCCATGCACGCTCACCCCGGGGCCTCCGCGATTCGAGACATGCTCTGGGATGCCTGGAAGAAGCGCGAGGAATGGGGTCCGGGCACGCGCTCGGCCGAGGTCCGGCGCGCCGATGGACGAAAGACGCTGCTCTTCGTGTTCGACCTTCTAGACGCAAAACAAAAGGACCACATGAGCGAAAAGCTCCACGAGATGCACGGGACGATTAAGACGCTGCTCGGGGAAGGTGGGGCTTGATCTTGGAGAACAAACACGAGAACAAGCCGATTCCGCGGGTCTATTCGCTCCGCGAGCTCTTCAAGGACTTGGGCACGTTGATCGGGCGTATGCCGGCGCTCATGTCGATTTGGATCGGCGGCCGCTTGCCCCGGGACCTGCGCGAAAAGGTCATCGTCGCCGTCGCCCAGGTCAATGCATGCAAAATGTGCGAGCACGCGCATACCCGCATGGCCCTCGAAGCCGGTGTCTCGGACGCGGAGCTCGCAGCGCTCGAGAACATGGATGAAGAGGCGTTCGACCGTCGAAGTTGGTTGGCCCTCGCGCATGCACGGGACCGCACGCAGTCCGGCTTTGCTCCGATTACCGACGTAGCCTCTCGCGACGCCCTGGCGAACGAGATCGGCGCTCAAACGACCGACGACATCGAGGACGTCGCCCGTGTCATGACGATGGCAAACCGGGTCGCGAACACGCTAAACGCGCTTTCGGATCGCCGTCGCGGACAAGCGATCCCCGGCAGCCGATTCGTCGACGAGCTCGTCATCAACATCATGTTTCTTCCGGGCGCCTGGCTTGGGACGCTCGTCGCTGCGGGGCGTCAGCGCAAATCACCGTTCGCGGTCTGGCGCCAAGCCCGAGGTCTCTAGCGACGCAGTATTTCGAGCCGAGCGGCTCCTAGAGCCTTCAGTCCACTGGGACGAAAGAGTACTCGACTTCGAGCTCGGGATGGTTTTTCGGGACGGCTACGCGAAACCAGATGAACGGAAAGAGCGGATTGGGCAGCCAGTACATCCAGCCCAAGCTTCGAACGCGCTCACCGGTAGCCAGTAGCAAGTCCATCCAGACGTAGACGAACTTGTATGAGCAAACGCCTGGGATGAAGTTCACCTTGAAGCCTTCGCTTCGAAGAAACTTGCGTCGGATGTAGAAATTGCCCTCGAACGGGGTAATGCCCCATCCGATCGGCCCTTCCGCCAGAGGCGTTCCACTCGCCCCGTGTGTGATCCGGACCCACTTCCGGGTCTTCGCTGAATTCGAAGCTGACACCAGTACACTGGTATGCGTGCAGCACGGGAAATGTTACGTCCGGGGCGATTTCGAGCACCTGAGCCGGCGCGTCGACGTCGAGGGCGAAACATTGCGACCTCTCACGCATAGGGTCGGGCATGAATGAAAGGACACAGTTCATGAAGTATGGGGTTCGTACTGCGCTAGGCGCAGCGCTTGGTTTTCTTTTTCTCAGCTCGACGGCCTTCGCAGCGTTTACGCCGCTGAAATTGGATGGCGTTCACAGCAAGGTGAGCTTCACCGCGGCGACAATTCTGTTCGACGTCGATGGCGAGTTCGGCAAGTTCGACGTCAGCATCGATGGCGATCCGAGCAAACCTCAGACCGTCAAAGTCGAGGCCAACATCGACGTCACGTCGCTCAACACACAGAACGCGAAGCGCGACGGGCACTTGAAGAGCGCTGACTTCTTCGACGCTGCCAAGTATCCCATGATTCGATTCACGTCGATCGGTGTAAAGGCCAAGGGCAACACGCTAGACGTGAAGGGCAACCTCACCATGCACGGCGTCACGAAGCTCGTCACCATCCCGTTCAAAGTCGCCAAGGGCAAGAACGGAGCTGGGGTCGACACCACCACGTACAAAGCGAAACTCACGATCGACCGCAACGACTACGGCGTCGGCACCGACAGCATCGCGGCGAAGATCAGCCTCGAAGATGAGGTCGAGATCAAGCTGCTGATCGTCACGTTCCAGTAGCAAACCTCAGAACGCGTCGACACCGAGCCCCACGAAGCCTGAGAAGTGTGGGTTGTCGAGCAGCCATCGGCTTGGGAACGCCCAGCCGAGCCGCGCGTAGACCTGCCATCGGCCCCAGCGAAGGTCGGTGAACAGAGCAAGGCCTCCTAGGCCACCGAAGTCATCGAGCAAACCCTGGCGGCGCGGATCGTTGACGGCGCCGCCAGAGACGAGCAGACCGAGCTCCTGGGGCTTGTCCTTCTTGGGCCGGATGTGGCCGCTGAGTTGCGCGAGGGCCAGGCGCTCTGAAATGTTTGCGGACCAGGGTAAGCCGGGCACGACGACCACGTACGGGTTGAGACCTCCGACGCGCATCCGGGTGATGTCGTCTTGAAACCAGCCCCAGTTGAAGGTTTCCTGGAGCTCGATCCGAAAGCGTTCCCCGGTTTGCCAGCCGGCGCGCAGCCATTGATTCAGCGTCCAAATCGCTTTTCGCGGATCGTTGCGGCCGTCTCCTACGAATCCCCAGGCACGGACGTCCGATCGAACATCGACCCCGACGGATGCGCCGACGGCCACGCCGGAGATCCGCGGGAACAGCTTCGAAGCCCGGTACTCCTCACCAGGCGAGTCGATCTTCCAGAAGATGTAGCCGAGCCGGGGTTCGAACACGAAGGTGTTGGCGGGGAGCAGATAGCCCGGGTCGGTGTTCTGGTCGGTGAAGAACCAGTACCGCAGGTTGGTGAGCACCTCGAGCGTATGGCGGGGCGCGAAGTGCCACTGGAGCTTCGGCAAGAGGACTATGTAGCTCGCACCGAACCCAAGCCCGGAACGACGAAGGCCTTGCTCGTAATACTGATGAAGAAGGCCGGCGAAAAAGACCTCGCCGCGAAGCGCGACTGAGAGCTCGAAGTTCTCGCCGAGTGGGATTCGTTCGATCTCCAAATGGATGGTGTCGGTGTTGTAGAGGAGCCGAACATCTCCCTGGCCGACCTTGTCTTCGCCCGTCGCTTCGAATAGGACAAAGCCGAAACCGGTGGCTTCCGGAACGAAGGCGAAGTCTGCCCCAGCCGCTGCCGAGCCGTGCCAGCCTTCTGCATAAGCCGTCGAAGAGACGAGCAACAGCGCGAGCGTTAGGCATGGGAGCCGCATGAGCGCACCTTACTCCTTCCGCCACCACGCGCATGCCGATTGCACAGCCCGGTGGCGCTTGGTCTTGCCGTGCATCAGCGTCACTTGCGCAACAGGCGAACGGCGTGACTGAGTGCCACGCTTGGTCGGGCGCCCTCTTCGAACCCCGCCCGGATCGCCGCTTGCACGCTGGCTTCGAAGGCGCGTTTGCTGACATGGAGCTTCGGTTCGCACACGAGCAAGGACGCGCCGGCCTCGAGCACGTTTCGCAACTGTTCAAAGAGCTTCTCCGGGTCCGGGACCTCGTGAACCATCCAGAAGGCAGTAGCGAATTCGAATCGCCTTTCGTTGCCGAGTCCCAGGTCGTCCGCGCTCGCCTCGATGAGCTCGGCGCGTTCCAGCAGCCCAGCGCGCTCGAGACGGCGCTGTGTCATCGCCAACATCTGCGATTGAAGATCGACAGCGACGACCACGCCCTCGGAGCCCACCAGCCGCGCCAACCCCTCGGTGTTGAAACCCGCTCCGCAACCAACATCGACGACGTGCATGCCGGGTCGTACCGCTTCGCCGAAAATCTGCTCGGGCTTGTGGAGCATTCGTCGAATCCGGTTGTCGAAGCTCTTAACGAACCACCAAGGACAAACATGGGCCATGGATCTATTTCCCACGCGGCGTGGCTAGTGGCCATCACTGCCTCAGTCTCGGTGGCCCGCGTCTAGGAGTTGAGAGTCGATATTGACTTCCATTTGCTTCAACAGGAAATGCTGTGGATCCGCGTTTGATTCTTCGACGCGAAACGCGGATCGCGCGGCGACAATTGACGACTTCGCTGGGGGAAGTCTTGCGGTAGGATCGCGGGCGTAGGCTATGCGACGCTCGTTCAAGTCGGCCCTGGTCTCTGCCTCGCTGTTTGCGTCTGTGTGCATGTTCGTCGTGTCCGGGTGCGGATCCAATTCCGGCGGGATAGGTGTGCCCGATGGGGGCGGGCCTGACGACGCCGGCGTTGATGCTGGAGACGCCGGGCCCGATCCCGATGGCAGCGTGCCCGACGGAAGCGTGCCGGATGGAGGCGTGCCCGACGGAAGCGTGCCCGATGGCGGCCCTGATCGCTTCCATCGATCGGACTACGAGACGCCTGAAATTCACGGTGAGGATTTGAGGCTAGGTGCGCTCGATTGCCGTTTCTGCCATGGGTCAGATCTCACGGGCGCCGACCGAGAGCCCAGTTGTGACACCTGCCACACGCCAGCCGATCCGGAAGCCTGGCGCACAGACTGCGTATTCTGTCACGGCGGGGTCGAAGACCTGAGCGGGGCCCCGCCAACGAACCTCGATGGGACCCTCTCGGTCGCCGAGTCCGTGTTTGCCGCGCACCACGATCACGTCAACAGCGCCATGACCGAGCGGCTCGATTGTCGAGAGTGTCACGTCGAGGCCAGGGACGTTCTATCGCTGGGTCATGTCTTCGACGACACGCCCGCGGCGGCCGAAGTCGACCTAGGCGGTGGGCGCAGCCCGCGCGGCACGTACGAGTCGACGACCGGCTGCGACAGCCTGTACTGTCACGGCGACGGGCAGGGTGACAACGGGAGCATCGCGGTAGCAGCGGCGCCGATGACGTGCGCAAGCTGTCATGCCAGCGCGAGCAGCCCGTCTGCCCAGCTCGATGAGATGAGCGGCCTGCACAGCTTCCACGTTTCCGTCGGTGCCGGGTGCCAAGACTGCCATCAGTCGACCACCGCCGATGGTTCGACGATCGCCATGCCATCGCTTCACATCAACGGTCGGCGTGACTTCCAGTTTAGCGCGTCCGGGTTCGCATACGATCTAGGCGCGCAGAGCTGCTCGGGCACCTGTCACGGATACCCGCACAACGCGCGGCCGTGGATTGGCTCGGGCCAGGGTTTCCACCCGGAGGGATTCGCGAACCCGGAGCAGCACAGCCCCGCGATGGAGCTTCAGCGCATGGACTGCCGTTCCTGCCATGGCGCCGACCTCAGCGGGGGCGCCGGACCGAGCTGCGACAGCTGTCATACCGTGGGCTGGCGGAACAACTGCCTGTTCTGTCACGGCGCCGGGGACACGCTCACCGGCGCGCCCCCTAGAGACCTGGGCACGTCCGATCTGTCGGCATCGCTGAGCTTCCGCGCACACACATCACATGTGACTTCGGGAGTTACCGTCGCGTTTGACTGCACCGAGTGCCACACGAAGCCCAGTGACGTCTTGGATTTGGGGCACGCTTTTGACGATACGCCCGCCAAGGCAGAAGTTGACTTCGGGGCCGGCCTGAGCGCCGACGCCAACTACGATGGAGGTGGCACGTGCGCTGGGCTCTACTGCCATGGCGACGGCCAGGGTCCGAACGGCACGATCACCGACGGCGCGCCTTCCCGCGATTGCGGCAGTTGCCACGCCGGGCTCGACAGCGGGTCAGCGGCCTGGAGCGCGATGGGCGGATTGCACGGATTCCACATGGGCGAAGGCGCGAACTGCGCCGAATGCCACGCGCAGACCACCGAAGATGGACGCTCGATCGCGAGCTTGGCCGTCCACGTCAATGGTCTCCAAGAGGTCGAATTCACCGCAGCTGGTTTCTCGTTTGACACGGACAACCGCAGTTGCGCTGGCAGTTGTCACGGCCACCAACACGATGCCGCCCCCTGGCTCGACGCGACCGAGAGATTTCATCCCCTCAACTACGCGCTTCCCGGGGAGCACGGCTACGATATGCAGTTGCAGCAAAACGACTGCCGCAACTGCCACGCCGCCGATCTGACCGGCAGCCTCGGCCCCAGCTGTGACAGCTGTCACGCGGCGGGCTGGAGGTCGAACTGCATTTTCTGCCATGGCGGCGTCGACAACGCGCTCGGTTCGCCGCCGCGCGACCTTGCGGGCATCGCCACGAACATCAGCTTCCCCGGGCATTCGCCGCATGTGTCTGCTGGCATCGCCGGCGGATTCGACTGCGTGCAATGTCACGTCAAGGCAGTCGACGTGCTCAGCCCAGGGCACGCCTTCGATGACACGAAAGGGGTAGCCGAGGTCGACCTTGCCGGCGGCTTGAGCCCACAGGGCACGTATTCCGCCGCGACGGGCTGCCAAGGCCTCTACTGTCACGGGAACGGGCAGGGCGACAACGGTGAGGTAGCCGCAGAGGCCTTAACGATGACTTGCGAGAGCTGTCACGCTGGCATTTCGAGCGGCGCGGCCGGATGGAACGAGATGGGTGGACTCCACGCCTTTCATCTTGGATCCGGCGCGGGCTGCGAGGACTGCCATGAGGACACGACTTTGAATGGGACCTCGATCGCCGACCCGAGCCTACACGTCAACGCGCTCCGGGAGCTCGCGTTCAGCGCAACCGGCTTCAGCTGGGACGCCTCCGGGCGAACCTGCAGCGGCTCGTGCCACGGTGAAGGTCATAGCGATCTTCCTTGGCTCGATGCGGGGCAACGGTTCCACCCTGTCGACTACGCGATTCCGGCGCAGCACAGCCCAGACATGGAGCTTCAGCGCATGGACTGCCGCGATTGTCACGCTTTGAACCTTAGCGGCAATCTCGGCCCAAGCTGTGACAGCTGCCATAGCACGGGCTGGCGATCGGATTGCGTCTTCTGTCATGGCGCCGACGACAACTTCAGCGGTGCTCCACCACGAGATCTAGGCGCGCTTCCGATGTCAGGTTCGCAGGCGTTCCTCGCTCATACGGCGCACGTCACCGAGGGCATGAGCCGCGCCTTCGATTGCAGCGAGTGCCACCAAGGGCCGTCGGACGTGCTCAGCACCGGGCACGCGTTCGACAGCACGCCGGGTCGTGGCGAGGTGAGCTTCGCGGCCGGCTTGAGCTCGGTCGGCAGTTACAACGGCGCGGGTAGCTGTAGCAGCCTCTACTGCCACGGAAACGGGCAGGGAAACAATGGTTCGGCGACCGACGGAACCGCCGCGATGCAATGCAATTCCTGCCACCCCGGCATGAACAGCGGTGAAGGCGCCTGGGAGGCGATGAGCGGCGAGCATCGCAAGCACCTGAAGGAAGACGTCACCTGCGGAAACTGCCATCTCGACGTCACCGAGAACGGCGACTCGATTCGTGCCCCGCTCCTGCACGTCGAT
>JBLYYU010000475.1:0-5020 GCA_048550275.1 Polyangiales bacterium | reverse complement strand
GACATCACAATCCTGCTTCCCGACGGCTCTAAGCCCGTGCTTCCCGACAACCTGGTCAACCCGTACCGGGTAACGACGAGCGCGGTGATTCCAGCGACGACGATCGGTAGCGCTGCAAACGAAGACGTTGGTGTCGCGATCGGTATTCCGGCATCCTACCAGCAAGCCCTGGTCGATCTCGGTGTGCCGTCAATCCTTCTAGACATCCGCGCCGGCGGGACGACGTTCGGAGGCTTCAGCCAACGTTCCGCGCCATTCCGTTGGCCGGTCGACTTCTGCAACGGCTGCTTATTCCTGGGGTCCTGCGCCGACACGATGGACGACAATGTCAACACGTGTCTCGTGGGCCAAGATCAGTGGCAGTACTGCACGCCCTAGCGCAGCGTAAACAGATACGGGGGAATCAGAGCGACCCGCTCCTCGGCGAGAAGCCGCAGCGAAGCGGCCCAGGGCCCGAGCGGAAGGGAAGCTGCCAACGGATGGTGGCGAAGCCAGAGCCGCTCGAGCGTTCGCGATTCCCCGTCTTCGTCACCGCTCAGGAGCTCGTTGATCGAGTCGAGCATTCCCTTGGGCGCAGGCCAGAGCTCGACGGGCGCGTCGGCATCGAGGCCCGCCGCGGTACGCGCCTTGTCGAGCGCCGCGCTGAGCCCGGCCATCTCGTCGATGAGGCCGAGCTCCTTGCCGTCCTGAGCGGTCATCACGCGCCCCTCAGCGGCCGCCAAGACCGCGTCCCGCTCCATTTCGCGGCCGGTGGCAACGCGGCTGATGAAGCGCTCGTAGGTGTCGCGGAGCAGCGTCTCGAACGCCTCCCGTTCGGTGGGTCGAAGAGCGCGGACCGGCGTCGACCAGGCGGCGCGCTTTCCACGCTGAAGGATGAACGTGTTGACGCCGATATCTTCGGTGAGGCCAGCGAAATTGAACTTGCCGCCGACGACGCCGATCGAGCCGACCAGGCTGTTTGGGTGCGCGTAGATTTCCTGCGCTGCCGAGGCGATGTAGTAGCCGCCGCTCGCCGCCATGTCTCCGACGCTCGCGATTAGAGGTTTGGTTTCGGCGAGGTTGCGCGCGGCTTCCCACATGCGGTCGCTGGCAAGCGCCGAGCCGCCCGGCGAGTTGATCCGCAGGACGACGGCTTTGACACTCTCGTCTTCGGCGAGGCGCTCCATGGCCCGGACGAACGGCCCCGACACGGCATCCCCTCTCGAGGCGGATTCTCCATCGGTGATGTTGCCCGTGACGAACACCAGCGCGACGCGCTCGCCCGAAGCCTCGACCTTCTCACTCTCACCGCTCAAGAGACCGAGGAACTGACCGAGCGTGAGCTGTTCCTGCTTAGGCAGCATTCGTGTGCGGCGAATCGTTTCGACGCCGGCTGCTTTCATGACCGCGTCCCGCGACTCACGGATGAATCCGACCGCGTCGACCAGGCCGGCGCTCAGAGCGGCGTCCGAGCCATACGGCCCCTGATCGATCAGGGCTCGGGCGCGCTCCGGATCGCCGCCGCTTCGGCCCGACATCGCGACGAGTAGAGCGCCCTCCAAGTCGTCGAGGATTGCGTCCATCGATTGTTTGGCTTCGGGAGGCATGTCATCCCTGATGAACATGTCGCCGGCGCCCTTGTAGCGCCCCATGTGGATGATCTCGGCTTCGACGCCGACCTTCTCGAGGAGCGAGCGAGCGTAGATCATTACCGCAGCGGGCCCGATCAGGTCCAAGGTCCCCGCGGGCGTCATGGTGACTCGATCGCAACTCGACGAGAGAAGCAGGTAGCCGACGTTGTCGGTGGATTCGAAGTGGCAATGGATCGGGCGGTCTTCCGCCCGAAAGCCGTCCAGAGCCTCTGCGATGTCGCCGACGCTGCCCCAGGCGCCCTGAAGCGAACCCACCCGGACGAAGAGGCCTTTGACGCGCTCGTCCTCCGTCGCCTCCCAAATACGTGTCATCACGTCGTGCAGCGTCGGTTGCGGGGGGGCGAACGGATCGTGCTCCGCGCCGTCCGGAAAGGCCTGCAACATCCGAAGCTCCCGAACGACGGGCTCATCGGACTTGGATTCTCCCTTACTGCACGATGTGGCGGTCAGGGCGCTTAGGGTTGCAAGGATGATGAGCGCCGAACGGCGCAAGTTGTGCTTCATGGTGTGCTCGGCTCTGACTCTGGCTCGGGTGTCGCAACGGGCGCCGGTTCAGGCGACGGCTTCTGCTCGAGCACCGCGGGAAGCTTCGCCCGGGGCTCCAACCTCTTGATCGCGGAGACGGCCACTGCCGCGTGCGGACCATCGGGGCGCCGCTTCACGTACGTGTAGTACGCGGAGACGGCTTCGTCTTTTCGCCCCAGGCGCTCATAGGTGCGTCCGAGGTTGAAGTATCCATCCGGCTGCCCGCGCTGCGCGGCAACGCGGAAGTACCGCAGCGCCCCGTTGTAATCCTCCATGCCGGTGAGGACTTTACCCAGGCCGTCCATGGCCTCTGCCGAACCGGGGTGCGCCTCGAGCGCGCTGTCGAAATAGGCGCGGGCCCGCGAGTAGGTGCCCGCCCCGAGCTCGGCTCGACCCTGCCGCATGTACCAATCGTAGCCGCGGATCGGAGGCCGCCCATCGACGAAGGCGTCGCTCCCGGCGGCTTCCGCCAAACGGTCGTACTCGTCGTAGACCGGCTTGCGTGCGGGGCTCGTCTTTCGAGGAGCCTTCGACTTCTCCGCGGCGGACGGCGAAACCGGAACAG
Source organism: Polyangiales bacterium (assembly GCA_048550275.1). GTDB lineage: Bacteria > Myxococcota_A > Polyangia > Polyangiales > Houyiibacteriaceae > SG8-38. The sequence goes on along the minus strand of JBLYYU010000475.1, from coordinate 2,299 downwards.
CCTCTTCCGCAGCGTCCTTGGTGTCGACAGCAGCCTTCTCGGGCGCAGGAGTCGTCTCTCCGTCCACCGCCGGCTTGGTTCCGACGGCTGCCTCGGTGGCGGTCTCCGGCTCAGCCTCCGCGCCGGCATCGGCTCCGACCCCGGCGTCCACGAGGGCCTCCGCGTCCGGTCCTGCGGCGGTCTCGGCAGCGCGTAGCTCCCCCATCAGCTTGACCGCGACTGGATGCTCAGGATGCGCCACCAGGATGCGATTCAGCGATTCCTCGGCGCGAGAGCCTTCGCCTGCCGCCGCCTGCGCGCGGGCGAGCAGAAGCAAGTATGGCACGCCGTCTGGAGACAGCTCGACGGCCTGTTTCGCGCTTCGGAGCCCCGCTTCGAGCTTGCCACCCGCTTCTGCGGCGCTGAGACGCGAATCGATTCGAAAGAACTCGGCTGTGCGGCTGAACGACATCGCCCGCGCTCCTTCGAGAACCCGGCGCGCGTCGGCGACCTGCCCGTTCAGGCGAAGTGCGTCCGCCATGGCCAGCTTGGCCTCGAGGTTCCGTGGATCGCGCTCTGTCGCGGTTTCGGCCGTCGTCAAGGCAGCCGCCGTCAGGTTTCCGATGCTGTCCTGCGACGCGCCGTCGTCGATCTGGGCTTGCGCGGCAAGCGCGTACGCGTTCGAGAGTTTTCCAAGCAGCTCCGGGTCGCCTTCGCCGCCTGCTTCGATCGCGCGGCCGTAGGCTTCGATCGCGCTGGCATAGGCGCTCGAATCGCCCAATTCCAAGCTGGAGTCGCCGTCTTCGATGCTGGCAGCGATCGCAGCGGGATCGCCTCCGATGCCGACCAGGCGCGCGACCCGCTCCCACTGCGAAAACATGAGCGCCAGCCCACCGACGATCACGATCAGCATCATCCAGCGAAGGGGTGAGCCGCCGCGGCCGGGCAAACCCGGGATGTCTTCGTCGTCGTCGTAGTACGCCGGGGGAGGTGTGCTCGGACGCCCCCCCTTGTACGGCCTTTCCTCGAACTCGGCTTCTTCGATCTCTGCGGCGGGCGGAGGTGCGGACGAAATCACCGCCGCGGGTGCGGTGTCCGCCACCGAATCCTCAGTGGGCCCGGTCGAATAGGGCGAGACGTAAGCCTCGCCGGACGGCGGGGCGACGAACGTTGCCGCATTGGGCACTATCTCTGAGGCAGCGTTTGGAACCGGGCCGGATGTTGACGCCGCCTCTGCGACGGGTTCCGCGATAGCCCCAACCGTTCCCGTATCGGGCGCCGGCATCATCTTGTCCATCGGCATGACGCCAAGCAGGGTTGGCTGCCGCTCCCGCCGCCCCGGAGGCAGGCTCGACTCCTTCGCGCGTTCCAGTGGAGGCTCGGATGGCGGTGATCCAGGCGATGGAGGCACCGGAGAAGGGATCTTCGCGGTCTCGACCTCTACGCCCGCCGCCCGGAAGAACGTCTCTAGCTCAGGGATCGAGCCGAGGGACTTCCATGACTCGTCACCCCGCGAAATCTCGTTCTCTGGCTTGAGCTCCCCGGAGCTGATTCGGCGCTGAAGCTCCCGAAGCGAGTCGATCATGTCGATCGACTCATCCTCCAGCCGGAGCCTCCAGACGCTGGTGGTCCGGTCCGCGTCGGCCTCCGCCTGCGGGTACACCTTGAACACGTGCCCGCAGTTCGTGCATTTCACACTGGTCCCGCGACCGGAAAGTAGTGTCTCATCGAATTCGTATTCAGTGCCGCAGCGCTCGCAAGTAACGTCCATCAGTCGAGAAGCCCCCCAGGCTCGTGAGTAAGTGCGGTTGGTCGCCCCGGCCGTTCGTTGCTAAGAACAGCCCGTCCATGCGTGAGGACCTGGCGGCGCTCATCGATCACACGTTTCTGCGGCCGGACGCGGTTCGCTCGGATTTCGTGCGTCTCTGCAATGAGGCTGTCCAGCACAGCTTTGCAGCGGTCTGTGTCAACTCGTCCCACGTGCCGCTTTGTACCTCACTGTTGGCGGACTGCCAGCTCCCCATCGCGGCGACCGTCGGGTTTCCTCTGGGCGCGAGCAACCGGATCGCCAAGGTCGCAGAGACCCGTCAGGCGATCCTCGACGGCGCCTCAGAAATTGACATGGTTTGCGCGATCTCCGCCCTCAAACAGGCCCAAAAGGAGACATTTGTCGACGAAATCCGCGGGATCGTCGAGGCGGCGGAAGGGGCGGCAGTCAAAGTGATCCTCGAGACCTGTCTGTTGGACGACGAGGAGAAGCGACGCGGGGCCGCATGGGTCCTCGAGGCGGGGGCGGCCTTCGTCAAGACCTCCACGGGCT
>JBLYYU010000474.1:0-4607 GCA_048550275.1 Polyangiales bacterium | reverse complement strand
GAGCTTGCGGGCGCGCCGCCTCTTTCCGTCTTCGGCCTGTCGATGGTCGGTCCGCTCATCATCAGTTTTGGAACTGACGCACAGAAGAAGCGATTCCTTCCGAAGATCCTCAGTGGCGAGGAATTCTGGTGTCAGGGCTACTCCGAGCCGAACGCCGGCTCGGACCTGGCGTCGCTGCGGTGCGAGGCCAAGGACATGGGCGACCACTTCCTGGTCAACGGCCAGAAGACCTGGACGACGTACGCCCAGTACGCCGATTGGGTCTTCTGCCTCGTGCGGACCGACCAGACTGCAAAGAAGCAGGCGGGGATCACGTTTCTGCTGATCGATTTGAGAAGCCCGGGCATCGAGGTGAAGCCGATGTTGACCCTCGGCCACACGCCGGCGTTCTGCGACACGTTCTTCGACAACGTGAAGGTGCCGAAGGAGAACGTCGTCGGCTCGGTGAACCAGGGCTGGACGATGGCCAAGGCGCTGCTCGGCCACGAGCGCACGATGCTCGCGATGATCGGGCCTTGCCGAAGTGTGCTTCAGAAGATCAAACGTATCGCGGCAGGCAAGACGGTGAACGGTCGCCCGATGCTGGAAGACCCGGTCTGGCGCTCGAAGATCGCGCGGCTCGAGATGCGGTTTCGCGCGCACTTGATGGTCAGCTACCGGGCTCTCGCCGACCAACAGAAGGGCAAAATGCCCGGTCCCGAGTCGTCCATTCTCAAGCTCGTCGGCACCAAGCTGGTGCAGGAGCTCACCGAGCTTGCCATGGAAGTGATGGGTGAGAGCTCGCTGACTTGGTACAACGAGGGCCTCTGCTCGACCGTCGAAGAGTCGATCGGCCCCTACTTCTGCTACGAGCGCGCCGCGACGATCTACGGAGGCTCGAACGAGATCCAACGGAACGTCATCGCGAAGATGATTCTGCAGATGCCGAGCAGCTGAGCGGCGAAGCCAATTCAGGAGAGATTCCACAATGGACTTTGAGCTCGATCAAGATCAGCAAATGCTCGCGAAGACGGTGGCGGACTTCGCGAAGAACGAATCGCCCGTCGAGCGATTCCGCAAGCTCCGTGACGACGAGATCGGCTACGAACCGGAGGCATGGCGCAAGATGGGCGAGCTCGGTTGGCTCGGCATCCCCTTCGCCGAAGAGGCGGGCGGTTTCGGCGGCGGCTTCGTCGAGTGCGCCATGGTTCTGGAGAACCTGGCGACCACCCTCGTCCCTGAGCCTTACCTCGCTTCCGTGGTGCTCGCTGGGATGACTCTCGCGCGAGCGGGGAGCGCTGCGCAGCTCGAGGCCTACTTGAGCCCGATGATCGAAGGTGAGACCACCCTTGCGCTCGCCGCTGCCGAGTCAAAGAGCCGCTACGACCTGAGCTCCGTGGAGACCACGGCGACGCCGAAAGACGGCGGCTACGAGCTTTCCGGCGAGAAGGTCTGGGTGCTGAATGGTCATCGGGCCGAACACTTCATCGTGTCGGCCAAGGCGCCCGGCGGCGTTTCGTTGTTCGTCGTGGCTCGCGATGCGAGCGGCGTGAGCGTGACTCCGGCGAAAACGATCGACGGACGAGCTGCGGCGTTCATCCGTTTCGATGGTGTTCGCGTTTCGGAAGACGCTCTTCTCGGCGAGGAAGGGACGGGGCCTGCCGCGCTCGACCGCACGATGGACTACGCGGCGGCGGCTGCCGTGGCCGAATCGGTGGGCGTCGCGGCGACGATGCTTCACATGACGGTCGACTACCTCGGCACGCGCGAGCAGTTCGGCGTCAAGATCGGCTCCTTCCAGGCGCTACAGCACCGGGCGGTCGACATGTATGCCGAGACTGAGCTTCTTCGCTCGATCTCGATGGCGGCGATGCTCCGCGCTGACGAGGACGACGCTGGCGTGCGCCGAAGCGACATCTCGGCGGCCAAGTACCAGCTCGCCACGGGCGGGATCTGGGTAGCGCAGCAGTCGCTACAGCTCCACGGCGGCATCGGCGTCACCGACGAGCACGACATCGGCCTCTACTTCAAGCGAATGTACGCCTTGAACGCACTCTTCGGCGACGCGGAGCACCATGTCTCGCGATTCGCGAGCGATCCGGCGTTCACGGACGCGGCGTTCTAGTCCGCGGGCGCCGGTTCGGGCGCCAGCCCCGGGGCAGACGTGAACCGCACGTACCCGCGGTAGGTGCCGATGAAGATACTATTCCGGGGCCCAAACGAGAACGTCCCCCAGATGTTGTTGAACACCTTCTTGCCGTAGTCGTCCTTGCCGAGCGTCTTCTTCTTCACCAGGCCGCTGACGTTGTCGTCGAAGTCGTCGCCTTCGAAGTAGCCCTTGATGCTGAAGACGCGCCAGCCGGTGCGGAAGTCGAGCGCGGTGAGCTGCCAGTCGTGGTAGCCCTCCTGATCGGTGTCTCGGTGGTAGACGTAGAACAGCCCGTTGGCAGTGGAAAGCTTCGGCGTCGCCGTTTTCCCGTCGAAGTGGCCGACCGCGGGCCAACCTTTTCGGTGCACGTACTCGTCCTTCTCGGCGTCGTAGTCGAAGCGTGCGATGCCGCCCGCGGTGGGGTTCTCGATGAACGGGTCGACGTACCCGAAGGTGTTGCCGACGATCAGATGATCGCCGTAGGCCACCACCGAGTTCTCGACCGCGCCGGCCCCCGACTCGAATAGCGGCAGCTTGCTCACCCTCGTCCCGTCCTTCTGGCGGAAGACATTCAAGTTCACGTGCCCTGGGGCGTTGTCGACGATGGCCACGAAGCGGTCGTCGATCAAGGTCGGCGTCGTGCCACTGCCGTTGTTGAGGTGTCCGGGCTTGATCTTCCGATCGTTCTCATAGAAGAGCTCGCCCTTCTCGTAGTTCGGTGCCCAGTCGGGGTCGAGCTCGATGTGTCGCGTCTCGTCGTTGAAGCGGAGCTTGTACAAGCCCACGTTCGTCACGATGTAGACACCGTCGGGGCCAACCGAGAACGAGTTCTGAATCTGCTCGAACGGCTCGTCCTTGATTATATCGAAGAGCTCACGCGCCCTCTGTCGGTGCTTGGGCATGTCGGCGATGAGCGTCCCGTCTGCCTCGGCTCGTTTGAGGGTCTGAAGGAACTCCTCGGTTCCTTCCGGAGCGTCGTCGCCGTAGTAGTGCTGAATCTTGTCGCTGAACGCGAAGTGGACGATCGAAGTCGTGTAGACCGGCGGGCAGATTCCCTTTTCCTTGTCGACGTGGATGATGCCGACGACGCCGAATTTCGAGGTGAACCAAACGCGGCCCTGCGCGTCGGGCATGAGCGCAGTCAGATGGTTCTCCGGGTGCTTCATCGCGGTGTCGGTCCAGCTTCCGGCCGAGATTTCCCGGTTGAGGTCCAGCATGACCATCTCTTCGCGGACGACTCGATGATCGCGGATCGGGATTCGGATCACGGTGTTGTCGGCGCCGGGAACGTAGACGTCGCCATTTAGATCCAAATAGGAATACGCCCCGCCGGAGGTGTCTCGGAACATCGCCATCCGGGCGGACTTCTTGGCGAGCTCGAGTGCCCCGCTGCCACGGCCGGGAAGGGCGACATAGTCGAGAACGCGCGCGTCGCCCGAAATGTCGACGATGAGGAGCATGGCAGCGTCGCGGCCGAACGAAATCGTCACGACCGTGTCGTCGTCGAGGAAGGTGTAGAAAGGCGACATCCCGGAGAGCTTCGTGCCCTTCTCGAGGACGTGGAAGTACTCGACCTTGGCTTCGTTTGGCATCGGACCCGGCTCGACGCTGACGTCAGTCGCGAAGCTGTTCTCGTGCATCGTCGCGGCGTAGCGAGCCGATAGCATCGGATGCTGCCAGAGTTCGGGTGCCGGCAGGGAGTCCGGGAGCGTCTTTCCGTGGCGTGAGGTCCACTCCTCGTACCATTTGGTCTCGACGGCAGCCTGTTGGCTGATGTGCTTGAAGTCCTTGTCCCGAGTCGTGTACTCGTAGCAACCTTTGTTGACTCCTCCGAGATCGGCGCCCTTCATCGTCTTACTCTTGCCACAGCCGGTTGCTGCCGCCGCGATCAGAAGCGCTGTCACAGCGGACCCGATCGTTTTGCTGGTTTTCATGGTCATTCCCCTGCCTCGGTTCAACGGACAGGCGTGATGACACGCCGCCGCCCGAATTGGTAGTGGGATGGCAAATTCAGGCCGATCGCCATAGATTGCTTTGATGCCAGACCAGGATTGGAAGGATTTGGAGGCCATTAAGCGCCTCAAATACAAATACCAACGATGTCTCGACACGAAACAATGGGAGGAGCTCCGAGATTGCTTCACCGAGGACGCGCAAGCGGCGTACAGCAGCGGTAAATTCTCGTTCGACAGCCGTGACGCGATCCTGAAGTTCTTGCAGGGCGCGATGGGCGCCGACAGCTTTCACTCGAGCCACTTCGTCAGCCAGCCCGAGATCGACTTCGTCGATGAAACGCACGCGACCGGGCGCTGGGCGCTCTTGGACCACGTCATCGACACCAGCTTCGAGATGACGATTCGCGGAGCTGCATTCTACGAAGACGAGTACCGAAAAGGCGATGACGGCGTCTGGCGGATTTCTAAGACGGGATACGTGCGGACCTACGAAGAGATGGTCACGCGCAAGTCGGTCGAGGGTC
>JBLYYU010000473.1:0-4986 GCA_048550275.1 Polyangiales bacterium | reverse complement strand
CGCGGCGATCGAATCGATCATCGATCACTACACCCGTGAGGCGGGCGTTCGTAACCTCGAGCGACAGATCGCGAGCGTCATTCGTGGCGTCGCCGTGAAGGTCGCGGAAGGCGAAGAGGGTCCTTGGGCGATCATCGACGAAGACTCACTGCGTCCGTACCTCGGCGCCCCACGCTTCAGCTCGGAGGTCGCCGAACGGACCGCCGAAACCGGGGTCGCAACTGGGCTTGCCTGGACCTCCGTCGGTGGCGAGATTCTCTTCATCGAGTGCACCAAGATGCACGGCACGGGCAAACTGCAGCTCACCGGACAGCTCGGCGACGTAATGAAAGAGTCGGCGCAGACCGCGATGAGCTACGTTCGAACCCGAGCCCGGGCCTTCGGTATCGCGGAGGACTTCCTCGAAAAGAGCGACATCCACATTCACATCCCGGCGGGCGCCATGCCGAAGGACGGGCCGAGCGCCGGCGTCACGATGATGACGGCCATCGTCTCGCTTCTTACCGGCATTCACGTTCGCCACGACGTGGCGATGACGGGCGAGATTACTCTGCGAGGCCGTGTGCTCCCGGTGGGCGGCGTCAAAGAGAAGGTGCTCGCGGCACACCGCGCGGGCATCAAGCGAGTCATTCTGCCCGAACGCAACACGGCGGATCTCGACGAGGTTCCGGAGGAAGTCCGGGAGACGCTCGATTTCGTGCCCGTCTCCAAGATGGACGCCGTGCTCGCAAACGCGCTGCTCGATCCAGATCGCCTCAAGCTCGACCTGAGCGATCCGCGCCCCGACAAGGGCGAGGCCGTGCAGCCCGCGGCTCCGTGAGCTCCCCTGAGAAGCCACTGCACGTCGAGCACGACTGATGGAAAGCAGTCGCTTCAGGCTCCTGTATCTCATCCTCGTTCCGGCGATCATCATCGCCGCGGCGATTTTCGGGTACTACACCTTTCGTTCCTCTCGCGAACACACGGAGCTCGGGGAACAAACGATCGCGCAGTCCCTGCTCTCCGTCGCACAGCAGCGCGTGGAGCGAGTCGAGCGCTACATCGTGATCGCGGCTGGCACGGTCTTTCGACTGGTTGATCCCAATGATTCGAGCACGCTCGACTCGGTCTGGTTGCCTCAGGCCGACTCGCAGACACCCAGCGTCCGATCGGTTCTGCTGATCGACCAGGACGGCAACGTCATCCAGTGGGCCAGCCGTGAAGACAAGAAGACCAGACGGGCGTTTCTCCGCCTGTTTCGGCAGAAACTGGTCGACTCACTCGATCTTGATTCGCCGGAGCCTCGCGTTCTCCGGCACTCGCACCAGAAGATCGACGACTCGAGCTACCTATTGTCTTACCGCGGGTACGACACGGCTGAAGGGGAGCTCACTCACATCGTCGCGGTGCACGACACGAACTACCTGGTCGATGTGCTGTTTCCAGCGATGTTCGGCTCGGATGAAACCATGCAGCTCTACAACGTCGTCGACGAGAGCAACAACATCGTGTTTGGTCCGGATCTCTCCGAGGCGGGAATGTACACATTTGACCACCGCTTTCCGACGACGCTCGAAGGATGGCGGCTGCAAGTCGCGCCCCGCCACGCCGCTCTTCTGCAGGCGCAGGGGCGCTCGCGTATGCGCGGAGAGCTGACCCTCCCGCTCTTGTCTTTCGCGATCATCTTGCTGAGCGCGATCTTCTTCATCTACGCTGCGGAGAAGGAGCGTCGGCTCAATCAGCTCAAAAGCGAGCTCATGGCAAACGTGTCTCACGAGCTCAAGACCCCCCTATCCGTGGTTCGGATGTTCGCCGACATGCTTCGCTCCGATCGAGTTCCGAGCGAGGACAGGCGAATCGAGTACCTGGACATCATCTGCCGCGAGTCCGAGCGACTCACATCTCTCATCGACAACGTCCTCGATTTTTCGGCGCTCGAGCGCGGCAAGGGACCGTACCGGCTGAAGCACGGTGACCTCGGAGCGGCCGTCAACCGAGCGCTCGAAGCATTTCACTACAGAAGCGAGCAAGATGGGGTCGAAATCAACCTCGAGCGGGACGAGGAGCTCCCCCCAGTGCTCATCGACCAAGAAGCGGTCGCCCTGGCGGTCATCAATCTGCTCGACAACGCCGTGAAGTACGGTGCGCAGAGTCCTGTGGAGCTGCGGATCATCCCAAAACGGCATTCGATCGACGTAGCGGTCCGCGACCACGGTCCTGGCATCCCTCCCGAGTCCCTTCGCCGGGTGTTCGAGCGGTTCTACCGCGGCCGTCACGAGAACCAGACCAGAGGATCCGGTATTGGTCTGTCGCTGGTCAAGCACATCGCCCAAGCCCACGGCGGCCGCGCGTGGGCTAAAAACGCCCCGGACGGCGGCGCTATCGTCGGCTTCACGGTGCCCGTCGCATCGACGTGAGCGACGCGTCTTTGCCGCGTCGCTAGACTGCGGCTATCTTCGCGGCGATGTCAGAAGACGGACGTGGAATCTTGCTCGTCGAAGATGACCCGGCGCTCGCACTCGGCCTCTCCGACAGCCTGCGCTTCGAGGGATACCGAGTCGTGCATACGGCGAAAGGCGAGAAAGCGATCGAGCTCGCCGCGTCCGAGGACATCGATTGCGTGATCCTCGACTTGATGCTCCCCGACCTGAACGGCTACCAGGTCTGCCAGACGATTCGCAAGACCGACCCGATCCTACCGATTCTCATGCTCACCGCCCGGAGCCAGGAATCCGACAAGATTCGTGGGCTCGAGGCAGGCGCCGACGACTACGTCACCAAGCCGTTCTCGATCGGCGAGCTCGTTGCGCGAATACGGGCCCTTTTCCGGCGCTCGGGGCGAACGATCCGGCCATCCCAAGCCGAGATCCGAATCGGCGAGATCAACATCGAAACGGGCTCGCAGACTCTGACACGCGGTACCGACACGATGCATTTGTCGTTCTACGAGGTCGAGCTTCTGAAGTTCCTCTGGGAGCGCGAGGGGGAGCCCGTCTCGCGGGACGAGATTCTCGAGAAGATCTGGGGCCTCGAGGCAGGCCCGAACAATCGTACGGTCGACAACTTCATCGTGAAGCTACGCCGCAAGATCGAACCCAAACCCGACAGGCCGATTCACATCCTCACGGTTTACGGCGTCGGCTACAAATTGGTCTGTTGATCACTTGGGAACCGGGCTCACCACTTTTCTCTGGTACGGGCTCTGCGGCGGCGTCGTAGCGCTTGCGATAGTCGTCGGCATGGGACTTTTCATGTGGGGAACCCGCCGCGAGAAGCGGAAACGACGCAATCTGCCGCCGTCTTGACCTGGTCCAAGCGGCTCGTTACAACCAAGCCGGTTTCGACGAGACGTTGGTGGACTAGGAGAGTCTTTGCCGCGAAATGAAAAACGAGGCGGACTTGGCCGCTGGCTGGCAATAGGCATCTACTCGACCGCTCTGATCTACCTGGTCATCGTGGGCTTTGCCTCGGTCATTCCGCAGGTGTTCTGGCCGGAAAGTGATGACAGCTTCGATCTCGAGTGCTCGGACGGGCTTCAGCTCCTGCGGCACGAGGTCGACGAGCTCCGAATCGCCTACCTGACGACGAACGAAACCGACGAGCAGCCGCTCGAAAGCGCTCTGAGTGCCTGGGATCTGCGCTTGAACGCCCTCGCCAAACGCTGCGACGAAGAGCAAGTGCATCTACTCAATCAATACCGACATCGTGTCGAGCTCGGCCTCCAGAGGTACATCCGTGAAGATGCGCCTCTTGCGAATCGCGTCAGCGAAGCGCTCGGCCCGAAACCGGCCACCCCATCACCCGATACCCCGGAGTTTAGTCCATGACCGAGCCGCCCGAAGAGGAAGGCGCCCAGACTTTTGCAGATCTTGGCTTACATGAAGATGTCCTCGAAGCCCTCGCGGAGATGGGCTGGGAATCACCAACCCCAGTGCAGCGTGATTCGTATCCGCTAGCCGTCGCCGGACATGACATCATCGTCCAGTCTCGAACGGGCACTGGCAAGACCGGCGCATTTGGAATCCCGCTCGTCGATCGCTTGATTACGGACGACGGTGATGAGCAGGCGCTGGTCCTCGCTCCGACCCGCGAGCTCGCCCTGCAGAGCGCGCGAGAGATCGAGAAGCTCGGTTCGCGTCGAGGCATCGACACCGTCGCCGTCTATGGCGGCGCCTCCATGGAGCAGCAGGTGCGAGCGCTCGACAAAGGAGCGCGGGTGATTAGCGGGACGCCGGGTCGGGTTCTCGATCACCTCAAGCGTGGCACGATGAATGCCTCTCGGCTCCGGTTCCTGGTTCTCGACGAAGCGGACGAGATGCTGTCGATGGGCTTCGCAAAAGAGCTCCACGCGATCATCGAGAGGCTTCCACAAAAGAGGCAGACTCTCTTGTTTTCGGCCACGGTGGACCGCGCGATCAAGCGCGTTGCCGAAAGGCACATGCGCGACCCGCAGTTCCTGGGTCTCTCCGGCGACCATGTCGGCGCCCTCGGAATCGAGCACTTCGTCTACATGGTCAGCGGCGTCGGCAGGGTCGCGAATTTGATCACTGTTCTCGAGAACGAGGATCCAGAAAGCGCGCTGATCTTCTGCAATACCAAGGCGGAGACCGAAGAAGTGTCCGCGGCTCTTCAGCGAGCCGGCTTCAATGCCGAATGGCTCAATGGCGACCGGCCCCAGCGTGAGCGCGAAGAGGTTCTCGGGCGAGTCCGCCGGGAAGAGCTCCGCTTCCTGGTCGCGACCGATGTGGCGGCTCGAGGAATCGACGTCTCCCATCTGACCCACGTGATCAACTTCTCCTTGCCGACGAACGTCGAACAGTACGTGCACCGAACTGGCAGAACCGGGCGCGCCGGGCGCACTGGCACCGCGATCACCCTCGTCGGTCCCACGGAGCTCGGTATTCTCTACTACCTCCGGCTCCAGTACCGGATCTTCCCGGTGGAACGAACGCTGCCGAGCGAAGGGGAGCAACGGACCCGGCAAGAAGCCGACTTGATCGCAATGAT
>JBLYYU010000472.1:0-15965 GCA_048550275.1 Polyangiales bacterium | reverse complement strand
TCCTCTACCGAGAGGCGCTTAGTGTCCGAAGCTGGACGAGAACGAATTGGACGATGGGCCGCGGTCCTCGTTGCTTCGCTCGCCACTCACATCGTCGCCCTCTCCGCGCTGCAGGCCGGTTCTCGAGGGGCGGCCAGATCGGAGCTCGCTACGATCGACATCTCCTTCAGCGTCGTGTCTGCGCCGACGTCGGACGAGCCGGACGAGCCTGAACCCGTAGAGCCCGAGGTGCCGGACGAAGTGCAAGCGCGAGAACCGGTCACGACGGAACGGCGCAGTCGTTCGAGCGCGCTAAGCGAGCGACCGAGCGCGCCAGAGCCCAGCCAACCTACACCGAGCTCCTCGAAGGCCGAAAAGCCGGTCGCGCTCGACCCGAAGACTGCGGCACGCGCATTCATGCTCGTCCAGGAAGGCACTTCGAGCGATGCCTCAGAAGTCGTGAGACAAGGGTCCGCCGGTGCCGAGAACGGCGGCGAAAGCGAGACTCGAAACTACTTCGAGGGCGTCGGCGCGAAGCGCTATCTCTCCGTTCGCGATCCGCCAAAGCTGAAACGGCACAAAGATGGGACCCATCGCTACAGGGGCCATGCGTTCGCGGCGGTCGTGGAAAAAGATGGTTCAGTCACGTTCGACGACAAATACGGTCAAGGCCTGACGGTCCGATTCGACATCACCGAACTAATGATGCGACGACGCGGAGAAGACCCGCACCGTGTGGAGAAGAATTGGTTCTTGGAGGGTACCGAGGCATTTCGTCAGGAACTATTCGAACGCTGGCAAGCCAAACAGCTCCTCGTCTCCCTCCGCAAACTCCGTGTCCGCCTCATGCACATCTCCGAAAACGAAGCGCTCGACGAGCAACAAAAGGCCGAGCGCGTAATCGCCCTCTACGAAGACACGTCAGACGATGAAGCTGGCGCCGCCGCCCGCGATGCCATCAAGGAGTACGTCACGGAGAGGATGCCCGAGGTCGTATTGCCAAGCCGCTAGGTGCGCCCATTCGTCGGCCGAATCTCTCGGATCCTCTAGGCTAGAGTTCGATGTCGCCGTAGAAACGAATCGACGCGATCTTGCCGTTCTTCCAGCGCTCGACCACAGTCTGATTGATGTCGACCTTTGGGCGGGCAGCGTGTTCCCAGTGCATCTCGCATTCGTAGAACACCACCCCGTTTCCATCCCCGTGGTCGTCAATCGCAGTCGCGTGAACCTCGATTCCGTGAAACGCAGTAACGCCCTCGACATATTCCTTCTCGGCAGCTGCGATAGCGTCGCGTCCCCTAGCTGGCGCGTCGTCATTGGCCTGGACAACCACGTCTTCCGCATAGAATTTCTCGATGGGGCCGACGAAGTCCCCTTTGTGCAGCGCGTCGATGATCTCTTGGTGAAGCTCTTTGATGCTCATGGTTTTCTACTCGTATTCTCTCGATCCTAGATTGGATCCTCCACCCCTACGAGGCTCGTGGTCAGGTGTTACTTCGAAAGGGGATTCTTTTCTCGCGGCCCATGTGGATCTGCGCCCAGATGAGGCCTAGCCTCTTCGACGACAGCTCGGCTGCGCGGCGGGGCCGCAGTCCGCGTGGTCTGGCATGTGGAGCCGGGAGGACGTGATGAAGGGTTTGCGTGGATTTCGCTGGAGCGTCTTGGGTGTATTCGTGTTTGCGCTCTCGCTCGGTCAGAGCTGCAAACCGGACGCACAGGATCCGCCGACTTCGCCCTCCCCGCCGTCGCCCTCAGTCGAGGAAAGCCTCTACGCGTTTCTCGCCGAGCAGCAGGATCCGGCCACCGGCCTTCTCGAAAGTTTCGTGCGCCACCCAGACCTGCCGCCGGAGTTTCTCGCGTTTCTCGATGCGCGCCCCTCGTTCACCTACGACAACGCCCTGGCCGCACTCGCCTGGCTTGCGCGCGGTGAACCGGACGACGTCGACCGCGCCACAGGCCTGCTCGATGCGCTCTTGACGCTGCAGCGCGAGGACGGCGCTCTGCCCGACTCTGCGAACGCGGCCACCGGCGCGCCCTTATCCACCAACACCGGCACCGGCAACCAGGCATGGGCGATGCTCGCGTTCCTCGGCGCCTCGGAGGTCATGGGTCAAGAGCGCTGGCTCCTCGCGGCCGAGCGCGTCGCCGCGTTTCTTCTCGATCCTGCGCAGGAGCTCGATAATCCCGCAGGCTTCGGCGGCCTTCGCTTGGCGCCCGGGATTTCCGGCGTCTCCACGGAGAACAACCTCGACGTCTACGCCGCCTTCGTGCGCCTGGCCGACGCCCTACCCACCTCGGCGGGTCTGCTCGGTGCGGCAGAGGTTCGCGAGGCCGGGCACGGTGCGCGCATCTTGTGCGAGTCCCAGTTCGACCCCGTCAGCGGCGCCATGTTCGCGGGCACCGACGGAACCGGCGTCACCACATTTCGGGACGTCGTGCCGCTCGACGCCCAGAGCTGGTCGGTGCTGTCGCTCGGCCGGAGCAAGTGGGACCGCAGCTATGCGTGGGCTCGGCGCGAGATCCCCGAGGGGCTGTGGATCGCCGGGGCGGCATGCGCGGGCGCTGATTCGGAGCTCGCGATCGAGGGACCGTCGTTTTCCGATGCGTTCACCAGCGAGGTGTGGACCGAGGGCCTCGCCCAGATGCAGTTGGCGGCGCGCGCCCTAGGCGACGACGACACGAACGTGCGCGCCGCGGCGGTGCTCGAGGACCTGCAGTGGGCCGCACCCCACGCCGACGGACAGGGGCTCGTGGCCACGTGCTCGGAGGTCGAGACCGGTTTCGAGTCGAGCTACTTCAATGCGCTCGCCGTTGCCCCCACCGCGTGGGCCGCCATGGCCTCACGGGGCCGCGACCCATTTTGGTTTCGCGCGGTCGATGACAATGCCCACCCCGCCGTAGCCTTGCCGACCGTGAGCCTCAGCGCGCCGGTCGACCTGCAGTACGCCTGCACGGGTACGCAGCCATGTCGATTCAGTGCCACGGGCACCAGCACCGGCGTCGTCGGAACCGCCTATCGCGTCTACGTGCTGGTGAAGCCCACGTCGCCTACGCCAGTGAACCGCTTCTTCACGCAGGCGGTGCCCGCCGTGGTGGCCGGAGACGGCACATGGACGGTGCCTGGGCAGTTGGGCGACGAGCTCTCCGGGGTAGAACCGGGCGACGGCATGCTCCTGGTCGCCCTCGTGGTCGAAGGGGCCGCGCCGCCGCCGCAACTCGAGGTCGTCACGCAGCGCACGGTTCCGAATCTGGTCACTGTGTCTGGCGTGCTGGACGCGCGCGTGCGCTGAACTGGGTCGCCCGAAACTGACGCAAATTTTGCGCGAATTCCAGACCTATTGAATGTGTTTTTCAATGGACGTCCTGGACACGTGAGTTTAGTTTCACGGGGACAGCAATCGATCATATGTGAGGAGGATAGCGCCATGTTTGGAGTTCGCGGAGCAACCGTTTTAGTACTCAATCTGGCTTTGGCCGCCTTCACGTTCGGATGCAGTGACAACGGTGGCGACGGCGGCTCGGGTGGAACTGCAGGCAGCGGCGGCACTGCTGGTTCCGGCGGCGGCATGGGCGGCGATGGCGGCGATGGCGGCATGGGCGGCGAAGGTGGAGCGGCCGGAATTCGGGCCGACTTCGAGACCAGCCTGCACAACACCCGCGAAGGCAAAAACTTCTGGTACAGCGCGGCGCAGAACGGCATGGAGCTCCTAACCGGCGTCGACTACAACGAGTTCGCCTGCAAGGACTGCCACGACAAGGCGGCCAACCCGGATTGGACCGAACCGACGTGCGGCGATTGTCATGACGACGGCGACAAGCATCTGCAGTCGGAAACCTGTCTGGGCTGTCATGGCCGGCAGAGAGCAGAGATCGGTATGCTCCAAGGGATGGACTTCCACTCGATCGCAGGCGGGCCGGAGATGGTATGTGCCGACTGCCACAAGTCCAACGACGTTCACGGCAACGGCACCGAGTATGACACCATGCTTCGGCCGGGCGCGATTGCGACACGCTGCACCGATTGCCACACCGAGGACGGCCCCGGTACCGTTCCACCAGACGACTCCTACCATGGACCCATGCACGGGGATGTCGACTGTGCGCTCTGTCACACGCAGACGGTCATTTCCTGCATCAACTGCCACGTCGAAGAAGACCTCGACTTCGGTGAGAAGTGCCAGACCGGCCCGGTCTTCAACTGGAAGTTCGTGATGAAGTGGGACAAGGAAGGCGAAGGCGACGAGGTCTACCATCCGGCCACCTTGATGACGCTCAAGTACAACTGCGACCGCGAGGCCGACCCCGGGAACTGCCCAGACTCAGAGGCAGATCCGAAGAAATCGTTCGCGGTCTTCGCGCCCTTCTACGCACACACCGTCACGCAGCAAGCGATCGACAACATCACGAGCTCGGGCATGGCCTTCGGCCAAGACGGTTGTGCCTACTGCCACGGCGCGGACAACTGCGACACGATTATCAATGCCGGCCAGGGGATGAACCCCAAGCAGAAGCTGATCGAGTGGGACGGAACCAAGCTCACCAACCCGATCAGTGGTTTGATCCCGCTTCCGGCGGACTACAGAGACCGCTTCGAGATCGACTACGCCGAGTTTGCAGATGGCCCAGGAACCCACTGTCCGACGCCAGACTCGCCGAAGGCCCTCGTGTTCTACGAGACGGGCCCCGACCTGTGGCAGACGGGCGAAGACACCACCTCGCCCAACACGGCTGAGGTCGGACACCCACTGAACGCGGACGAGTTCGCCAAGTTCTGCCCGGAGCCGTAAGCAGCTCACACCTCGCAAACCCCTCGCGCGGGCAGCCCTCGCGCGGGGGTGTTCTGCGTGCTCTACTCGGACGATGATGAACACCCGAACGCGAATCCTGGTCACGCTCCTCGCCAGCGCTACGTTCGCCCTCGGCTGCAAGTCGAAGGGACCCGCGCCTGGGGATGCCCTCACCGAAACTGAGGACGTCATCATGGCCGAGCGCGAGGGCGCTCCTCCAAGTGGAGCGCAAGGACTAGGCATTCCTAGTGGGGACTACGAGCGTGACTACAAGAAAGCGCCACACGACCCGCACGGGGCGGCAGGGCATCTCAATCCGCCGCGCTCTCATGTGTCCGGGCAAGTCGACCGCGTCGACGTGGGAGGGCTGACGTTCAAGACCCCGGAGGGTTGGGAATACCAACATCCAACCTCCAGCATGCGGCGTGCCGAGCTCGGTGTCCGAGGCGAAGCCGGCACTGCGGGGCTCGTCGTGTACTTCTTTGGCAACCAGGGCGCGGGATCTTCACAAGCCAACATCGACCGTTGGGTTGGTCAGTTCAAGAACCTCGACGGCTCTGCCATCGAGGCGCCCATCGCCAGCAAGCGCAAGGTCGCGGGTTTCCAAACGACTCAGGTCGAGGCCGCGGGCACGTACGTCGGAGGCATGGGCGCCGGCGCTCCCCAAGCGGCGAAGGGGCAACCCGGCCAACGGATGATCGCAACCATCGTGGATACCCCAAGCGGCCCCTTCTATTTCAAGTTTCTCGGAGCCGACAAGACCGTGGCGGAGAACCGCAAGGCACTCGAAGGCCTGTTCGCCTCGATGACGCTGTCCAAGTAGTCGCGGCCGAGCGGAGCGGGCGAGCCAACCGTCGATGGGGTGGCGTTTGGATGCACCGATCGACGCAGAGATATGCATCCGGTAGTATCGACTTGAGTCCTCCTGGGAGTGAGCTTAGGTGCTGGTCGACGACTTCCTACCCTTCTATGACGTTTCGGATGCCGTCGCGACGGTCGTCGAGGCTGACGTTGCGACGAGCTGGGACGCTCTGATGGAGGTCGACCTGCTGGAGGTGGGTCGAACGCGACCCATGGTTGGCGTTTTGGGCGCGCTCCGCGCTTTGCCGGAGCTCGTCAGCGACCTTCTGCATGGCGAATTGCCGGAGCGGCCTCCGAAACAAATGCGATTGCGCGACACTACCGATATCCCCCTTGGCGAGGGCGGCTGGGTGTTGCTCGGCGAGCGGCCTCACGACGAGCTGGCCCTCGGCTTGGTTGGCAAATTCTGGCGCCCGGTCATTCAGTACGCACACGTCACGCCCGAGAGCTTCCGCGAGTTTGCGGAGCCCGGCTACGCGAAGACCGTGTACTCGTTGTCGGTTCATGCTCTCGACGAGCAACGAACGCTCTTGTCGGGTGTCATGCGCACCGCGACGACGGACGAACAGGCTCGCAAATGGTTCAGGCGGTACTGGACGCTCGGCGTCGGGTCCGGCGCACACATCGTGGTGAGCGGCGTCTTAGATCTCGCCCGCGAAATCGCCGAAGCGCCAGCGCCGGATGCTTCTAGAAGAGGTACGAGAGGTTGAGCTGCAGCTGATGGTAGCTGGTTCTGTACGAGGTGGTCGTCGCGCTGTTCATGCTGATGGAGTAGTTGATGTCGAAGTTGAACATGGCGAGATCGACGCTCGTGCCCAGGCGGGCGAGGGCCTGGTAGATGGCAAGGTTGTCCGCCTTGGGTTTGAGCCTGAGCGAGGACTCGCCATCTCTCCGAACGATGATCTTCGTGTTGAAGTGATTCACGAAACCGCCGTAGATGAACCACCTGAAGTAGGGGTTTGTGTACGGGATGTAGCCGGCAAGAAGAGGGAACTCGAACGAGTTCACCTGAGTTTCGTTTCCACCCAAGCTCGGGTTCACACCCTCGTAGAGCCATCGGTTGAACGAGAACAACGCCTCAAAGGATGCTTTGCCCCAACGGAGTCGCGGGCCGAAGCCGACCTGGTAGCTGCCTAAGAACTCTCGCTCGCGGCCGGTCTCGAGCAGAGCCACGTAGGTCGTTTCGCCTAGCCCGATGAAAACTCGGATGTCGAGCTTGAGGTGCTGGGCGGCAGCAGCCGACGGCAGCGCCAGGCAAGTCGCCAAGCCGAAGGCAAAGAGGGATGTGAGGACGAGTCTCCTCATGAGGCGATCCGTACCACGAAGGCGTCATCGTATTGGGCTTCCAGGTGCTGCGCGCAAGACGCGCGTTACGACCGCGCCGGGTGATCAGCGCGTACTCGAATGGTTGCCGGATTCGGTGCTGCCGTTCTTGATGCGCCGCTTGGTCGGTGGCGAGGCGGCTGCGATCAAGTTCGGCCACGCGGAGCAGGGCCGGCCGGAACCTCGGAAGAGGACCCAGCGGTCGCCTTAAAAGACCCTTTTGGGGCACGAACGTCGGTGAATCCGGGTGATTCATCGCAATAGATCGTATTAAATGGCACTTTTGGGTTAAATCGCTCGACAGGGCCCGGTTCGCCTGAAAACCTGAACGGATGCTCTCACGCATCATCGGGGTGCTTGCCCTGGTCGCACTGGCCGCATGTTCCGGTCAAATCGGCGGAAACTCAGACGGTGCGCCACGGGCCGTCGACCCAGTCCTCGCAGTCGAAAGCGGCGCTCGGCGTCTAACGCAGGTCGAGCTCGACAACACGCTTCGAGATCTCCTTGGAGAGAACGGCGCACCGGCGGCGCGGCTCCTCAACGAGGACGAGTTCCGCCCGTTCGACAACGACTACACGATTCAGCAAGCCTCCGATGCGCTCATCGCATCGCTCGAGGCCTTGGCCGAAGAAGTGTCCGAGGGTGCCTTGGCCGACGCGGGGCGTCGTGCGGCGCTGATTCCGTGTGCACCTGTAGGCCCGGGTGACGAGCAATGCTTCCGCACATTCCTCGATTCGTTCCTGACGCGTGTGCTTCGGAGGAAGGCGACTGCCGAGGATATCGAGAGCTACATGCCGCTCCTCGCGTTTGGGTCTGAAAACAACGCAGCCGTCGACAACGATTTCTATACGGCGGTTCGGCTTGCGGTATCGGCTGCGTTGCAAGACCCCGAGTTCCTCTATCGCGTGGAGCGGGGGAGCCCTGGTGACACGCCTGGCCTGCTCGAGCTCGGCGGCTACGAGATCGCCAGTCGTATGTCGTATCTGCTCTGGGCCAGCATGCCGGACGATGCGCTCCTTTCTGCGGCAGAGTCGGGCAGCTTGAACAGCCCCGAAGGCAGACGCGGCGAAGCGCTTCGAATGCTGGAGGACCCGAAGGCGCGTGCGCAGCTTCATCGCTTTCATTCGATGTGGCTCGGCTATCGATCCATTCCGCACAGCCAGGACTTGGTGGCTGCCTTCAACCGTGAGACTTCGGCGCTCATCGACCGCGTGATCCTCGACGAGCCCGGCAGCTACCTACGCCTCTTCACGATGGACGAAACCTTCGTCGATGATTCGCTCGCGGACCATTACGGCCTGCCGCGGCCGGCCGATGGTGAGGGTTGGGTCTCGTACGAAGGGACCGGGCGCGCCGGGATTCTCGGCCATGGCAGCCTCCTTGCCGCCTTCAGCAAGTTCGAAGACACCAGCCCGACCCAACGCGGCATCTTGGTCAGGACTCGATTCATGTGTGAGGACGTCCCGCGGCCGCCGCCGAACGTCGACGCCGACCAGCCGCCAGAGGGAGCGATGGACGCGGTCTGCAAGTACGAGCGCTATGCGGAGCACCGCGACCAGTCGAGCAGCTGCGCCTCGTGCCACAGCCTCGTCGACCCGATCGGCTTCGGCCTCGAGAACTACGACCTCGCCGGCCGCTTCCGCGAGCACGACGACGGCCAACCCGAATGCATCATCGAAGGCAGTGGGGAAATCGTGGACGTCGGCTCGTTCTCGGGTCCCGCGGAGCTCTCCCAACTGCTCGTCGACAACGACTACGTCGATGCCTGTGCCGTTCAACAGTTTCTGACCTTCGCCTTGGGCCGCCCGAGCCATTCCTATGAAGACGAGCTCCTCGACGAAATGATTGGGTCGTTCCGTACGGGCGGCCACGACTTCAAGGCCTTCGTGGTCGACTTCATCGCGTCCGACCGGTTCGCCCGGCGCGCGGAGGAAAGGCGCTAAGCATGGCGATGAAGATCAATCGCAGAGCGATTCTCAAAGGCATGGCCGGCGCAGCCGTTTCATTGCCGTTGCTCGAGTGCATGTTGCCGGCCCGGCTGAGCAGCGCGCAATCGGCTCCGTCGCGGTACGCCATCCTCTTCGCGGGCCAGGCCCTCGGCTCTGACAACTACGCCAAGAACCAGAGCCGCATCGACGGACAGAACGTGACCGAAGGCGGTCACTACATCGCCGACACTGACTACGGGCGCGGTTTCGCGCTGACGACGCCGCTCCTCCCGCTTGCGGGCATGCAGAACGACTTCAGCATGGTCTCGAACCTGGCCATCCCGTTCAATTCGAGCTCCTCCGATGGAAGCGCGGTTCCCTCGGCAGGCGCCTACCGAGATTTTCACGGCGGTGGTTGTAGCCCTTTGCTCTCCGGCACTCGATCCACGACGCCAGAATATGTCTGCAACGGCATTACCTCCGACCAGGTCATCGCGGAGCTCAACGCCGGGCAAACCACGCACAAGTCGCTGGTCGTTCGCTCGCAGCCAGGGTTTTACGTCAGCGGCTACAGCTTTGCCGGACGACAGTACATCTCGTACGGGCCCGGCGGAGGTCGGAGCGCCCGCATCGAGGCCCAGGCCAGCCCGCAGGTCGCCTACCGTTCGCTCTTCACCGGCTTCGTCCCGGAGGGCGATGAAGATGCTGCGCGCTTCGAATTCGAGATGCGCGGGCGCCGCAGTGTGCTCGACCTGGTCCTCGAGAAACGCGCCAAGCTCATCAACAACGTGGGCCGGGCCGACCAGGAGCGACTCGAGCGCCATTTCGACGAGATTCGCGACCTCGAAAACCGCATTGCCGCCTTGCCGCCCGTCGTGGGTGGGGAGTGCTTCGACCCGGGCGACCCCGGCGCCGACCCGCCCATCGGCGGTGACCATGAAGGTGGCGGCAGCGGTTCGGTGACCGGCAACTCGGGCTACAGCGACGAGCACACCCGCTCCCGCATCTTTGCAGACCTGATTCACATGGCCTTCGTCTGCGACCTCACCCGCGCAGCGTCACTTCAAATCACCGCGTTCCAGTCGCACATGAACGCGCGCCCGATCGCCGACGGCTTGGGCACCTTACCCGGCACCACGCGGCCTGCGCGATGGGCGTCGGTCGGCGGCGACTTGCACGAGGTGGGGCACAACGGTGACCCCAACAACCGCGGACAAATCCCGTCCGCCGGACTTCTTCAGTGGCACGTCTCGCACTACGCGTACCTGATCGACAAGCTGCGCAGCACTCCGGAGGGCGGAGGGAACGTCCTCGACAACAGCGTGATCGTCTTCAGCGCGGAGGCTGGCCATGGGCTTCAGCTCAACGACGCGAGCTCGCAGAACCAAACGCACTCGGTCGAGAACATGGTCATGCTCATCGCCGGCCGAGCTGGCGGGTTGAGCCCAGGCGAGCACGTCAATGGAAACCGGGCGCACCCGGCGACGGTGCTCATCAGCGGCATGCAGGCGGCCGGCTATCAGGGCGACAGCCTCGGGGACGTTTCGGCTTAGGTCTCGTCGAGGGCTGGATGCAGGCTTGGGCCGAGCTGATGCGGACTAGCGCCAATAGGCCGAAGAGCTGTAAGTGGGGGCGCTACGCGAGGACCTCGGCGCGCACGGCGTCGAGGCCTTGTTGCAGCCAGTCCTTGAAGAGCCGGACGATGGGAACGGCAAGCGGATAAGCGAGGGGGGACGTGAGCCCGAAGGTGTAGCTCCAGACGATCTGTGTACCTCCTTCGACCTCGGTGAACTCCCAGTTTCCGGTGCCGCTCCGGACCAGCAGGGAGAATGGGAACTTGGCGCCGCCGCTCCAGCCATAGCGATGTCTGCGCGGAGGGTCGTAGTCGAGGATTACTTCCTCGAGCACGGAGCCGTCGGTCATGCTGATCCGCCGCTTCGCGCCTGTGGCAAGCGTGTGACCTTCGTGGAGCTCGACGCTCGTGATCCCAGCAAACAGCCCTCGCGACCGAATCGTTCGCGCGGCGTTGCTGCTGTCCGTCGCCACGGCGAACACCTCTTCGCGTGGGCGAGGGACGAGAACCGAAGCCGAGGTCGAGATGCTAGCCACCGAGCCGGAGACTACCACGAGTGGCGCTTCGCCTGGCGGCGTGTCTATGGGCGCAGCTCAAACGCTGTTTCAGGACCGAAGGCGACGACGTCGCTCGGATCCCTGTCCGGCACTAGAATTGCGAAAGGCTAGTTCGGAGGCTCGTGCTTGGTTCGCTCGGCCTTCCTCTTTCGCTCGAGCCGTGCTCGGCCCTTGCGCTCGACCCACTTGAGGAACGAGTTCACCAGAAGAACTCCGATCAGCAGCGGCACCAAGAAGAGCACGAGGACAACCCAGTCCGGTATTGAGAACACTCCCACGGAATTATCCTAGCCGGGATTTCGGGGACACGCAGCTTGCCCATCAGAGAACGTGAAGTGCCGAGCCTCCGCGTACGATGGTTTCGCGGTACTGGAAGCGGATGGGAATGTGGCAGCCTTACGAGTTCTTCACGAAGCTCCGAGCGGGAGTCTTCATGCTGTAGGAGTACGACCCCGAAAGGACCCCGGTCCTGTTCATCCACGGATTGTCTGGGCATGGTACCTTGGGGGATGCGCGACTACTCGGCTTCGTTTCTGTCGACGCTCGGCGTCTTGTTGCTTGGAGTCACCGCCGGCGCGATGCTCGCCGAGGCTACGATCTTGGTGCCGTATTGGCAGTCGCTGGACCCAACGGACTTCTTTGATTGGTACGCGGCAAACGCGTCCCTTCTCGTCGACTTCTACAGCCCTCTCGAGATCGCGAGCGCGGTCGTCGCACTCGTCTGTGCCGTGGTCTACTCCGCGCAATCACGTCCGGGCGCACGCCTTTGGTGGGTATCGGCCGTTCTCGCGCTCCTCGTCATCGCGACCTTCTTCGTGTTCTTCAAGGGCGCCAACGCGGCGTTCTCGGAACGCGCAGTCGCCGTAGATTCTCTGCCGGCCGCGCTTGCGACCTGGGGGACGTGGCAATGGGGTCGTGTCGCGCTCGGTTTCGCAGCGTTCGTGGCCAGCGTTCTAGCCGTTCGCACCGGCGCCGGGTGAGATGCACGTAGCGAAAGACTTTGTAGGCGGAGATCGAAAGATCGAACCGAAGTTTCCCCGAGCGCTGCGCTGGCCGTTGGATTTCAGTGTGATGTCTTGGGTTGGCGGCCGGTGCCGATCGCTGGCGAGCCGCCACAGTTCGACGGCCCGAAATAGCAAGAACGCAACAGAAGGTGGGTGCGGCCGCGTGTTGGCGCTCGAGTCTGCGACAGCGCGCCAAGACTGAGACCTCGATCTTGCGTTCAGCCCGGGTTCCGTAGAACCCTGGTATAAGCGAGCGGCATGCATAGGATCCTCATCCCGCTACCGGCGCACGGGTTTGACCCAACGGAGGCGGCCGTCCCTTGGAAGGTCCTGTCCGAGCGTGGGCACGAGATAGTGTTCGCCACGCCGGACGGTAAGTCTGCCAGCGCGGACCCGATCATGGTGACCGGCAAGGGTTTGGGCATCCTCAAATCAGTCCTTCGGGCCGATGCCAACGGCCGCGCCGCGTACGACGAGATGCTCGCCAGCAGTTCGTTTCAGAATCCCATCACCTATATCGACGCGAGCCGAGCTGCGTTCGACGCCCTCGTGTTGCCAGGGGGACACGACAAATCCGTCAAGCCCTACCTCGAATCAGAAGTGCTTCAAGAGATTGCCGCGGAGTTCATGAGCGCCGGCAAGCCTCTTGGTGCCATCTGTCATGGTGTCTTGATACTAGCGCGCGCCAAAGGACCGGACAGTCGCTCTGCGATCCACGGCCGCAAGGTGACCTCTCTCATCAATCGCTTGGAACTGACCGGATACCATCTCACTCGGTGGTGGATGGGTGACTACTACCGCACCTACCCGGGGATCACGACCGAGGACGAAGTGCGTGCCGCCCTCGCGGCAGACGAGGACTTCGACCGGGGACCCGGCGGGACGAAGCGAGACAGCATGGACGCCATACGCCACGGTTTTGTCGTCCGAGACGGGAATCTCGTCACCGCCCGCTGGCCCGGCGACGCCCATCGCTGGTCACTGGAGATCCACGCTCTGCTGTCTGGCAGCTGATCTCTTCCGTGGGTGACTTGTGCGGCTCGCTGCCCTACAACGCGGCTCCAGATGAAGTGGACCCAGCGCATCGAAGATCCGAATGTGTGGCGAATCTACCGGGCGACGGTGGGTCTCAGCGTGGCCTATGGCATGGCGCTGTCTCTGCTAGCGATCTTTCTCGACGCCAAGGGGTTCACGAAGAGCGATATTGGCAGCCTCGCCCTGGTGTTCGGGCTCGGCATCGTCTCGCTCTCCCTGGTGATGGATCGGCTCATCGAGCGCTTTGGCGCCAAAGAGACGCTCGTCGCCTGCTTCTTTGGTTACGCCACGACGGTCGTCCTGTTTCCCTTTCTCGATACCTTCGCCTCGATCGCTGCGGTGCGATTTTTCGACGGCGCGTTCTCGGTGGGAATCTGGATCGGCTCAGAGACGATGCTCCTGTCCCGCGCCGGGGAACGAAACAAGGCGTTCACCATGAGCCTCTACGCAGTGGCGATCGGGATCGGCTATGTAGTGGGTCCGGCGCTTGCCTGGGGGCTCACGCGCCTCGGACCTTTGTCGATCGGCTTCGTGGCCGCCGGCCTTCTCGCAGCACTCGCAGGAGTCTACGCGCTCGTACGTCTCGACCCGAGTAGCGCGAAGCGGCAGGTCGTCTCGCTCGAGCAGCTGCAGAACGAAGTGCGTCCGGATCCGCCCGAACGGCTCTCACGCGCAGGGGTGCTCTGGCAGATCAAGAGCTCCTGCTTCGCGGCTTTCGCCTACGGCTACTTCCAGGCCAGCGTGGTGCTCTTTCTCCCGCTCTACTTGATCCAAAGCAAGGGCATCAGCGAAGGGCAGACGATATGGATTCCGGCCTTCTTCGCCCTCGGGATGCTGTTGTTCACCAACCCTGCGGGCCTGCTCGGGGATCGCGTCGGGCATCTACTCACGATGCGCGGTTTGGCGATCGTAGGGGCGACGATGGTCCTGGGGTTCGTGTTTCTCGAATCCTACTGGGCCATGGGCGTCGCCGTACTGGTAGCCGGCGCGACGCTCGCCTCGATTTCGCCGGTGAGCCTGGCGCTGCAGGGTGTCTCCCTCCGCCCAGAGGACTACGGCCGAGGCACTTCGATTTACAACACCTTTTACGCCCTTGGCATGTTGTTCGGGCCAAAGATCTCAGCGGACATCTTCGAGCACTACGGCGGCGCCATGATGCTCTATCACTTGGTCGCCCTCTGGCTGGGGTTCATCGTGTTCACGGTCATTTTCTATCGCGACGACCCAGCCGCGCGACGGCGACAGGGCCGATTCACTTTGCGGCGCAGACCGAGCGCCTAAGCCGGGGCGGGATAATTGCATTGGCGAAACGCAGAATCGTCGCTTGTTGAAAAGCGGGCGCGTGTTCTAGCGTGAACCAAGCCACAGGAGGAACATCATGCTCACGCTCTACGGCAACGCGTTCAGTCCATTCGCGCGCAAGGTGCAGCTCATCCTCGAGCACAAGGGCATCGACTACGAGTACGTCGATGGCCTCGCCCGTAACAATCGCGAGAGGCTCATGAAGGTTAACAAGCGCATCGAGGTTCCCGCGATCGACCACGACGGGTTGATCGTCGTCAACTCCGCGGATATCGCCGCGTATCTCGAGCGCGTTTTTCCCCGCCGGCCGGTCTACCCCACCGACACCAAGAAATGGGTCAAAGCGCGCGCCTGGGAGCGTTGCGCCGACAGCACGATAGACCCGATCCTCGTCGATATCAGTTACTGGGTGTGGGCGATTCGAACGGACCAGATGCCCGAGGGTCTCCTCGAGGCGGCGCGCGCAGACTTGGCGCCGATCTACGATGCCCTCAACGCCGAGCTCGACGGACAAGACTGGGTCTGCGGCGATCTCTCGATTGCCGACATCGCCCTCTTTCCGCATCTAAGCGGCACCCGCATGCTGCGGGCCTCCTTCGACGAAGCGCAGCATCCGAATCTGCTCACTTGGTACAAGCGCTGCCGCGACACCAAGATCTTCGCGGACGACATGGCGCGGACCAAAACGTTCTTGTCCGACCCAGCCACCATGGGCACTGTAGAGCGCAACAAGATCTTCTGGCGTGGCGACCGCATCGAATGGATCCTTGCACGCGGCTACCACGAGTGGTTCATGAAAGAGATCACCGACGGCCGGGTGATATGGCCGGAGTACGGCGCACCGGCGTAAGCCCGGTAAGGTTCCTCAGGAATACGAGTTTGTGAGCGTAGAAAGAACAAACGCTCTGTCCGCGCGGTCCGTGCGGTCCGCAACGCGACATGGCATTTGGCACTGTGCACTTGGCTCCCGGAGCGGAGAGGTCGGTGGTTAGGTGGTCGGGCACGATTCGGCTTGCGAGTAGCCTCAGTCGTCGGCTCCGAGCCCTTGGACGAGCTTGTTCACGATGTCCTGCGCCACGCGTTGGGTTCGCTTCCACTTGATGTGCTTGCGCGTCGTGGTGGAGTCTGCCTCGACCTTCTTGAGGACCGCACCCTCCGCGCTGACGACTTCGGCAATGGCGTGCATCCGTGTCGGCCCCCAGCCGACCCGAAACTGGGTAATGTCGACGCGTAGCGCTTCGCCGCCGGCGGTTTGAAAGCTCTTCTCGAGCGCGTTAGTCATGGCTGGGAGCACCTCGTATTCGTCGAGCTTTTCTTTCTTGTCGCCCTCCAGTGCTTCCGCAGTGGTCACGGAGACGCCGCTCCAGCCGAGCTCGCTCTTCGGTGACGCCGGTTTCAGCTGCACCGGCGCGGAGCACGCGGACAGGAGGACACCCAGCACAATCGCAATAGCGGTTCGCATCGTCACAACTCCTATCTACAGGGTTCTCATCAGCGTAGGCAAGCGCTTCCGACCGAGGTTGGCGGCGGTGCACCTGTCATCAGCGTAGGCAAGCGCTTCCGACCAAGCGATTCCGACCGCGGTTGGCGGGGGTGCACGTGTGATGCGGGGGCCG
>JBLYYU010000471.1:0-18950 GCA_048550275.1 Polyangiales bacterium | reverse complement strand
AGGTGTCGACCCGGCCGCCGACATAGCCCGAGACCAGTCCGAGGGTGACGCCGATGAGCACTGCCAGAGCGGTTGCGAGATAGGCGACCAGCATCGAGACGCGCGCACCGCTCAGAAGGCGGCTCAACTCGTCCCGCGCGAGGACGTCCCCTCCGAGCCAGTGCCCCGGCGCCGCGCCTGGGCCGGCGGGAAGGCCGGTGTCGAGGAGCAGGGTGTCCGTGAACTGCTTCACAGGGTCGAAGGGCGCGAACCAGGGGCCCAGAAGGCCGATCGCCGTCACCGCGACGACCAGGATCAGGCCGACGAGAGCCCCCTTGTTCCGCCGAAATCGTCGAAACGCCCGTGAATCCATCCGCTTCGAGGGAGGTACTGGGTTCGGTCGATCCCGTCAATTTCCGCCCCGTGATCCGATCTCGATCAGATCTAGAAGATCTCAAATTGCTCAAAACTGGCCTCCAAATCGGGGAGTGAGGGCCAAAAAGTCTTCTGATTACAAGATGTTATAAAATAGCGTATTTTTGCATTGACCTAATTCTTTTGAATGGAATACATTCGCTATAAGTTATTCAAATGACTCTACCAAGGGGACAGCAGCGGAGATATCGGGAATCGGAGGCCAGGGCCTGGTCCGATGAGGAGCTCGACGCGATCGAGAAGGCCAACGCCGAAGGGATGAGCGTCCAGCAGATCGTCGAGGCCTTCACGGTCCGCGGCACTCGGCTCAGCGAGGCGACCTTCCGCAAGTACGTGCAGCTTGGACTTCTACCGAGGAGCGTCCGCGTCGGCCGCAAGGGCAAGCACAGGGGCTCGCAGGGGCTCTATCCCGCAACCGCCGTCCGCCAAATCGATCACATCCGCCGCCTGATGCATCAGGGGTTCACGATGGAGGAAATCCAAAAGGAGTTCCTCTTCGTTCGTGGCGATATCGATGCATTGAGCCGGCAACTCAAGCGCGTGCACCAGGCGATCGAAGAAGCCGTGCACGAGCAACAGCGCGAAGGAGCCGACGATCTCGGCGTTGGAGACGCGCTCAACGATGTTCGCGAGCTCGGTTTGGAGCTCGTTCAGAAGCTCGAGGCCATCGAGCGACGCCTGACGATGCGAGCCCGCATGGCGCGGGCAGCCGTCTGAAAGTTTGAGGGGGAGAGGTTTCATGAAGGACGCAAGCGCAGAGGTTGTAGATGGGGAATCCCAGCCGGAGGAGGAGCGCGAGTCACTCGCGGACGCGCTCGCCGAGCCGGGCACGGAGGAGCGCCGGGGCCGCAGGAAGCGCCGTTCACGCGCGCGAGCCCGGACGATTTCGATTCGGCGACTGAGCAAAGCAGAGCTCAACCGGGGGCGCGAGCTCTACCCAGAGACCGACTACTGGAAACCGAAAAGCCGCTCGGAATGCAAGGACATGGACCGACCGTGCCCGTTCGTTTCGTGCAAGTACCACTTGTACATCGACGTCCATCCGGTTCGAGGATCGATCAAGCTCAACTTCCCCGACATCGAGATCTGGGAGATGACCGAAACGTGCGCGCTCGATGTGGCCGACCGTGGCGGAATCACCCTCGAAGAGGTGGGCGAGATCATGAACCTCACCCGTGAGCGCGTTCGTCAGGTCGAGACCGCCGGCCTCGCGCGTTTGCAGGAATACCGTGAAGTCGAGCGACTCAAGGACTACGTGACCTAACGGCCACTCCAAGGGCAGCAGGGGGGAGGGTGTCGCCAATCGGCGGCACCCTTTTTAATTCAGCGTGTGGTCACGCCGCTTCTTGGCCCAGATCGAGTCCCAGCCCTGGCGGTACTCTTCGCTTGCGACCTTGGCGGGACGGCCCGCCGACACCCGAGCGTCGTGCTGAACGTCCACATCGTAGAGCACGGGCGAATCCTCGCGGGATTTGAGCCGGACGACTTCGCCATGGATCGGCTTGCCCTCGTCGAGGGGGCGCATCGTGCCCGCTTCGAGCGCCTCGCCGCGCTGGCGGAGCACGTCGTATCCGTTTCCGTCTTCCGACCTGCCGTACACGAGGACGACGTCACCCTCGGGGCGGCTGGTCAAACCCTTCTTATGCGACCCTGCAGCCATCACCTAAGGAGTAAGACTGACTGCCGCGGAAGTCTAGTGTGCAGGGAATATTCGAGCGGATTGGGCCTGGATCGCGGTCTTGGGAGTCTGGTAGGGTCCGGGCGCAGCGGAAGGGGTGCCAAGTGGTTGGATTTCGTGGACTAGGGACGTTGATGCTCGTCGGTGTGCTGGCGGGATGTAGCAGCAGCTCCGATGGATCGGGCGGTAGTGGCGGCGCCGGGGGCGAGGGAGGGGCAGGGAGCCCGCTCCTCGACGAGTACGTGCTGTCGGACGAAGAGCTCGTCCCCGAGAGCGGTGCGTTCGATCCGACGAGCCGGGCGTTCTTCGTCGGAAGTCAGAGCAAGGGCATAATCACGCGTGTTGCCGCGGACGGGACCGAGAGCATCTTCGCGACACCGCCCGCCGATCAGGATTGGCTGAGCTTGGGCATCGCGATCGATGATTCGGCGCGTCG
The DNA here is from genome assembly GCA_048550275.1 of Polyangiales bacterium. Lineage (GTDB taxonomy): Bacteria > Myxococcota_A > Polyangia > Polyangiales > Houyiibacteriaceae > SG8-38. The sequence goes on along the minus strand of JBLYYU010000471.1, from coordinate 16,422 downwards.
GCTCTGGGCCTGCGCACAGCGGGCCGACGAAGTCACCCAGGAGATCTGGCTCTTCGATCTAGATAGCGGCGACCGGGTGATGAGCTTCCCGCTCGCGGACGCCGCGGCGAATTCAACCTGCAATGACATAGCCGTGGATGGGAACGGGAACGCCTATGTGAGCGATTCCGAAAATCCGCGTGTCTATCGTGCCGACGAAGGCAGCGAATCGGTCGAGGTATGGGCCGACGACGCCCTGCTCAGCCCAACTGGGGCGGGGATCTTCGGCGGAAACGGAATCGCCGTCTCTGAAGACGATCGCTTCGTGATCGTCTCCAAAACGAGCTCCGGCTCGCCTCCGCGCCTCCTCCGCATCGCGCTCGACGATCCCTCCGACGTCTCGGAGCTCGTCACCACGCCCGCTCTCGACGGGTTCGCCGACGGCATGTCCTTCCTGGATGGTGATCTGTACATCGCGATGGTTGGCGGCGGAAATGTCGCCCGCCTACGCAGCGACGACGATTGGGCGACTGCCGTGATCGTGCTCGTCCCCGCGGACGGCGGCAGCACAGTCCCAGGGACCTCCACAGTGCGTCCCGCCGAGGGCCGGCTCTACGCGGTCTACAGCGACATTACCAAGGCGCTGACCGGGCTCACGCCCGTGCCGCCTTTTCGAATTTACGAGGTTGATCTCGGGGCCTTTGAATAGTTGTCCGGGCACTTGTCACCAGGGACTCCGTTTCGTACGGTGCGCGCCGACGTGACTCGAATAGCCTCTCTTTTTCTCCCTACCGTCCTTGGCCTGTTTTGCGGCCTGCTCTGTCTGCTCAGCACGGCGCCTGCTTCCGCCGAGGACGTGGCTTGCCCCCCCGGCAATCTCCTCGCCGCCAAGTCCACGGTAGCCAGGCCGGGAGTGACCCATGCCGAGCGCCTCACCGACGGAATCGTTGCCGGCGCGGGCGACCCGTGGAAAAGCGAGCTCACCTCGGTCTTTGCGGACACCAACGCCCATGTGATTTTCGACCTGGGCGCCGTGACGGGCGTCACGGCGATCGACCTCCAAGGCGACAACAACGACGAGTACATCGTCGAAATCTCCGAGGACCGGCAAACCTTCGCGCCACTTTGGGTGGGCGATCCCGCTTCCGGCACCGGAATGCGACGACGTGGGACGCGGGGCCTCAACGGCCAAGGCCGCTACCTTCGGGTGCGCGCTCGAGGCGGTGACTCGTTCTACAGCTTGAGCGAGGTCCTCGCCTTCTGTGAGACCCCATCATCGTGGCCGCCCGCCGTGAAGGTGAAGAACACCCAGAGCTGGTGGTGGAAGAAACTCCTCGAGAAACGTGATCACCGGTATCGCCTCGGGGAGGCAGTGCTCGGGCTGCTCTTCTTCGTTGCGCTGTTTCGGATCAGAGAGCGGCGTTACGCGCTCCACGCCGCCGTCACGATTTCGCTCGTCATGCTCGGCGTGGCTGCCTATCGGCTCCAGGGCGCCAGGCTCGCGGCCTGGTTCGCGGATTGGGGGATCTACGCGATTGCGACCCTGGTTGCGCTCTGGGCAGCCCGCGCAATCTGGGCTGCAGGTCAGAACCAAGACGCGCGGCGCTGGCTCGAGCGGGGAGCTCTAGTCTGGGTGATCCTCGCGTGCGCGACGACCTGGGTGAATTTCGGCGTCTTTCATTCTTCTCGGGTGGTTCACTACTGGGACACGTTTCACTACTACATCGGCTCGAAATACTTCGAGGAGAACGCGTACGAACGGCTCTACGAGTGCGTCCTCGCGGCGGACTATCAGGACCGTGGCGAAAGCGACCTTCAGAAGCGCAAGATTCGCGATCTCGTCGACAACCGTTTGCACTTCGTCAGCACCGATGACGCGCTTCGCTACCAGAAGAGCTGCGCCGAGCATTTCTCTCCCGAACGATGGGAGGCGTTCCGCCACGATATGCGCTCATTCCGGTCCGTGATGGGTTCCGGTTGGTGGAAAGACATGTTGATGGACCATGGCTACAACGCGAGCCCCATCTCCAACATGATCGCTGCGTTTCTGACGAACATCGGATGGGAAGAGCAGGCGCCGGCGATCTCGTCTGCGAAGGTCGACCCGAACGAGCTGAAGGTGTTCCGTAAGCGTATTTTCCGATACGCCATGATCGACCTTTCACTCTATGCCGGTGCGTTCCTGTTGATCCTCTGGGCATTTGGGCTCCGCGCGACTGCGCTCTCGGTGCTGGTCTGGGGGACGGGCTACCCTTGGGCGTACTTCTGGACCGGCGGGAGCTTCGCCCGCGTGCCTTGGATCTTCATGGCAGTCGCCGCCGTGGCGCTCTTGAAGAAGGGCTATCCGCTCCTGTCCGGCTTCACACTTTCTTGGAGCGCACTTCTGCGCTTGTTCCCCGCAGCGCTCGCTGGCGGCCCGATTGCGGCCGTGGTCGATCGCTTCGTACGCCGAAAGAAGATTCAGCGACCCTGGCTCGACGCGAGTGACAAGCGCTTCATCGCGGGCGGCGTCTTGGGCTTGCTGGTGCTCTGCGGTGCCAGTGTCGCCGTCAACGGTTTCGACGCCCACCCGCAGTTCTTGACCAACACTCTGAAGCATAGCGAGACCCCGCTCACCAACCACATGGGGCTTCCCACCATCCTTTCTTACAAGCCGAGTAAGGTCGGCCGGTACACGAAGGATTCGAGCCTCGAGGACCCTTGGAAGAAGTGGAAGCAGGCGCGGCAGGAAACGAAGCATGACCGGCGCTGGCTCCACGGCCTGCTCTTGCTCTCCATGTTCGTCTTGTTAGCGCTGGCGGGACGGCGGCTGGCACCCTGGGCGGTGCTTGCGTCGAGCTCGATCCTGATCATCGGTTTCTTCGAGCTGACTTGCTACTACTACAGCTTCATCATACTGATGGCGCCGCTAGCGATCGAACGGATGCGCTACACGGTTGCTCTGATCTCGATGGTGATCGTCGGCGTGATCTTGCAGTTCTTCGTGGGCTGGTACGACGAGCAATACATCTGGGAGACCGTCGCGGTGCTCCTCGCGCTCGTTTACATCCTCGTCGATGTGGTGCGGTATCCACTTCCGGAGTCGTCGCCCGCTTCGGCGAGCGAGCCGGCGCTGTAGTTGCAAGCACAGGCGACCGGACTTACCCTCAACCGGTTAGACAGGTTCACGTGATCGCTGGTGCGCGTTTGCGCACGGGAGGAAAGTCCGAGCTTCAAAGGGCAGGATGCCAGGTAACGCCTGGTGGGGGCGACCCCGAGGAAAGTGCCACAGAAAGCAAACCGCCACGCCGCCGAAAGGCCGCGCGGTAAGGGTGAAAGGGTGAGGTAAGAGCTCACCGGGCCGGCGGTAACGTCGGCCGCACGGCAAACCCCATCCGAAGCAAGACGAAATAGGGAGGCGCATGAGGGTAGTCCCGCCCGAGTCTCCGGGTAGCGTTGCTCGAGGTCGCTGGCGACAGCGATCCCAGAAGAATGATCACGACCCGCGTTTCGGCGACGAGCGCGGGCACAAAACTCGGCTTACGGACCCTCTAACCACGGCGCCTCGCTTTTGCGGGGCGCCGTGCTGTTTGAGGGGGCACGGGGCGCGGGCCGGAGGTTCGCTGCTCGCCAAAATGCGCGTATGTAGAAGTCCAATACGATGGACATCAAGTACCCCGCTGATCTCTACGCCGCGTTGCACACCGGCACCAAAGGCGACGAGGATTTCTACCGCGCCGTCTGCTTCGGGGCCGAGCGCGTCCTGGAGCTCGGCTGCGGGTCAGGTCGCATCCTCGGCGCGCTCGCCGGCGACGTCGCGGACCTTCACGGCGTAGACTCTTCCGAAGAGGCACTTGCTCTGTCCCGAGCAGATCTTCCGGCATCGGTGAAGCTCCATCGTGGCGAGATGGAGACCTTTGAAGCCGGGAGCGGATTTGACCGCGTGTTGATCCCGTTCAACGGCATCTACTGCCTGCCCGACCTCGACAGCGTTCTTCGAACATTCGTGCGAGTCGAAAAGGCGCTCGCTCCTGACGGTCTTCTCGTCTTCGATGGATACGCGGGCGACTCCATCTACGAGGACCCGGCCTTCGAAGAGGGTTTCGACGAGGAAGGCGAGGTTTCCGCAGTTGCCGCACGAGGTAAGCACTGGCGCGTCTTCGAGCGCAGCGAATACGAGCGAAGTGCGCAACGCTTCACGGTCCACTACCGCTACGTGGCCGAAGAGGATGGAGAAGAAATCGTGGCGACGATCCGTCACCGATATCTACGTCTCGAGGAAGCAGTCTCGCTCTTGCAGAGCGCGGGCCTCGAGCTCGTCGTGGCCCATGGCGATTTCGACCAACGAGTCTACGACGACGACTCCGAACGCATGATCATCACCGCTCGGAAGAGAGGCCGAGTCGGTCAGGACATTTGACGCAAAGGGTAGGGAGGGGATACTCACTCGTCATGTACGCATTTCATCGTTCGTTCGTTCGGGTGTTGGCTTTTTTCATGCTCGTCGCAGTGGGCTGCAGCGGCGATGCAGGCGAATCAGCCGACTTCTACACGCCTCCGGATCCACTTCCATCGGACGTTCCCGGGACTTTGATCCGCTGGGCGCCGTTGGAGCCTTTTGCCGATGGGACACTGGGGTGGGGCGTGCTCTACGTGTCGCCCGCGGTCGACGGGACGCCAATTGCGGTATCCGGCATGGTGGCGGCGCCCGCCGGCGACGCTCCGGAGGAAGGGCGTGACGTCGTGACGTGGTCGCATGGGACCAAGGGCGTTTCGGACCCCTGCACGCCGTCGAAAGGGTATCGCAGCGGGTTCCACGACTTCTATGACATCGCACCCGAGTTGGTGGCGGCAGGCTACGTGGGGGTCTCGACCGACTACGAGGGCCTTGGGACGCCAGGGATCCATCCGTACCTCGTCGGCCCGAGCGAGGGTCGCGGCGTACTCGACATCGTGAAGGCAGCGCAGCAAATCGAAGAGGCGGGTGCCGGTAATAGGGTCGTGGTTTGGGGGCGCTCGCAGGGCGGACACGGCTCGCTGTTCGCCGGCGAGATCGCGCCGACATGGGCACCTGGGCTCGCGGTGATGGGCGTAATCAGCGCGGCGCCTGCGAGCGAGTTCGAAGCGATCATCGCTTCGGGCGCTTTCATTCCTGGCGCCCGGGGTTTCATCTGGCAACTCAGCGTAGGCTTCGAAGCATCATACGCGGAGCTCTCGATAGACGACGTCTACACCGACGCGGCCCTCACGGCGATCGACACCCTGATCGAAGAGGAGGCCTGTGGTGCGGAGTTCGGCGAGGTGGCCAGAGGTTTCGACAATGCCGGATTCGAGACCAGCCCGGTGAATCTACCCGACTGGAAGGTTCGGCTCGACGAGAATTCCCCGGGCAACGTGGTTACCGAGGTCCCGATCCTGCTGATTCAGGGCGAAGACGACATGGTGGTTCCCGTCTTGCTGACCAATGTCCTCGCCACTCGTCTCTGCGAAATCGGAGATCAGGTGGACTACCAGGTTTTCCCTGGGTTCGGACACAATGACTCCACCCAGCAAAACATGACGCTCATGTTGAACTGGACCGCGGACCGATTCGCGGGCGAGCCAGCGGCTACGTCTTGCGAAGAGTAGGTTCCAGGACGATCCCGCGCGCCTGAGCTTGGGCTTGGGCTTCCGCGCGTGGCGTTTGGTAGTGCGCCGATCCGAGGTAGGCGAAGAGACGTTCGCTGGCCGGGATGACCATGTCCTCCGGGATCCACTCGATCGGTTCGCCGCTCGACCAGCAGACCTCTCCGCGTTCCATTTTCCAGGCGGCTTGGGCGAGATCCAGAGGGGCGAGCACCTCGCGGATCGCATCGAAGCGACCCTGGATTTCCGGATCGAGAAAGAACGAGCGGCCTCCGCCGATGAAGGCGATGTGGTAGCGCGACGGGTGATGCGCCACACCGTCGAGCTCCAGACGCTGCGCGCCCTGAAAGAGCATGTGCATGGCTTCCACGCCAACGCCCAGGCCGGGATGGTCTTGTCCCGGCCATTGAGGATGGCGTAGCGAGAAACTCTCCGTGGGGTTTTGGAGCATCATCCACTCGATGTAGAGCAGTCGGATATCGTCGTCGGGCTCGAGGCCCTCGGGCGCCGGCCGGGTCACCCTCCGAAGCACCTGGTCGACCAGGAGGTGCGGCTCTCCGTTCTTGGTTGCGTGGAGGGTGAGGTGCTGCCGATCGCGATCGCTCGGGTTGACCTTCAGGTCGAGGTCGCTGAACCCGAGCTTCCGGAGCTCGTCCGCGACCCCATACTTCTCTAGCGCGAACTCGATCCCGTGCCGTGAGTAGTAGTCGAGGAGCCGCGTGGACGTGTGTCTCGGACCCGCGAGGTCGCCCATCAGGTCGGCTTCGGTGATCTGCCACTCCCCGCTCGGGCGTTGCAGGTCGTACGGGTCGAGCTCCTGGGCGATCTGTGCGTATTGTTCGTAGAGGCTCGTCTGTTGTTCCACGGTGACCTTGGCCTCGTCCGTCAGCAGCCATCGGATGAAATCCGAGCTCGAACGCCAAGCGTCGTCGCTGTAGCCCCCGCCGAGGGTGACCACCGCCGGACAGTCGAGCCCGCGCGCGAGCTCAATCACGAAGCAGTCCCGGTCGAGGACGCCTTGCCGGCTGAGCTCGAAGTCACCGAGCCGGTCTCCTCGAAGGACGTCGTTGCCCGCGACGTAGAAAACCAGCCTCGGCTCGACGCGTTCGAGGACGGCCGGTAGCGTTCGGCGCAACTCGTCGAGGTAGCCCTGGTCGTCGACTCTGGACGGGAGAAGGAACTGTTGGTCGGCTGCGGCGTCGACGTGGCTCCAAACCGACCCGTGGATCGAATAAGTGAAGACCGTTTCGTCGTCCTCGTAGGTAACGATGTTGCCGTTGCCCTGATGGTAGTCGAGATCGATGATCGCGATCGGGCTCTCGAACCCGTCTGCGCGAAGCGAGGCAATCGCAACGGCGATGTCGTTGTAGACGCAAAACCCCGAACCCGACTCAGGCTCCGCGTGGTGGAAGCCGCCACCGATGTTGAAGCCGACGCGGTCGTTTCGCAGAATCGCCCATCGCGCGGCTTCTACGGTGCCTCCGACCTGGCGGCGCTGCCCGACGAGCACCGGGTCGACGTCGATGTCGTGAGCCTCGAGCCCAAAGATGCGTCCGAGGCTTTCGGGCTGCGCCGTGCGGTCCAAATAGTCTTGGCTGTGTGCTCTCGCGAGCTCGGCCAAGGCGATCAACGGGGCAGGGCGCACCTGCTTCGGGCGTATGAGCCCTTCCGCGCGAAGGGCGCCGAGGATCTTCTCGCCACGCGCCACTTCGATTCCGGGGACACGGGCGCTCTCGACGAGCACGTCGACCTTGTATTGCGGGTGGTACCAGAGTCCGATCTGATCACGGAGCCGACGCTGAGATTTCCGACGTTGGAGCCACTTGGCCATCGTGCCTACACCGAGATCGATCCCTTGCGGAAGTCTGTGCTCGCGATCATCACGTTGAGCACGACCGGCTTGCCGGACGCTGCTATCGCCTTTGCCTCGTCGAGGGTTTCGTCGATTTTGGCCGGGTCATCGAGGAGGAGACCAACGGCTCCGTACCCTTGGCCGACCTCGTGATACGGCGTTCGATTGAGCACGGTTCCGACGTCCGTCCCCATCATCGGAACTTGTTCGCGTGCGATTTGGGCCCAGGAGCCGTCGGTACCGATTACTGCGATTGGAGCGAGCCCATGCCTCACACAAGTGTCCATCTCGGCGAGGCTGTACGCGCTCGAGCCATCGCCGTAGATCAGCCAGACCTCTTTGTCGGGCCGGACGAGCGACGCCCCAACCGCAAATCCGCCTCCAACACCGAGCGTTCCGAAGACACCTGGGTCCAACCAGGAAAGCGGCTTCCGCGGCCGCAGGATGTACGAGGCTGTCGCGACGAAGTCGCCGCCATCGACGACGAGCACGGCGTCGTCGGCCATCTTCTCCTCGATGCGCTGAAAAAGGTGCAACGGGTTCACCAAGTCCGAGGGAGCCTTCGCCTGTTCCGCGATCTCTTCGTCTCGCGCTACCTCGCGTGCTCGAAGCGTATCGAACCAGGAGTCCCAGGGACCGAGGTCCGGGCCCGCAACGCTCGCCAGCTCGCGTAGGAAATCGCCGGCGTGCATGTGAACCGGGATCTCCGGCCGGCGGTTCTTGCGCATCTCGCTTGCGCTGAGGTTCGCCGCCACCAGGGTTGCACGACTGGAGATGCTTCGTCCGTAGCCCATTCGGAAGTCGAAAGGGAATCCGGCGACTACCACGACGTCTGCTTCCTTGAGCGCAGCGGTTCGCTTGTGTCGAAATTGAATCTCGCTGTGCTGTCCGAGCAGGCCCCGCGCCATTCCTCCGAGCCAGGTCGGGACGCCGAGCTTGTTCACGGCGTCTGCGATCGAGTCCGCGTCGCGGGAGTTCACCAGCGCCTGGCTTCCAATGACCAGCGCTGGACGCTCGGCATCTCGAAGCAGGGAGGCGACCTTCGTGATGTGCGGGCTCTTGTTCGAGGGCTTCGGCGGAAGCGAATCTCGCGCTGGCGGAATCAGGCTCACATGCGGTTGGTGGAATTGGCGATAGAGGTGTCCGCGCATGTAGAGCTCGAGCGCCTTCGAGCCGAGGTTCTTGGCATCCTTGACCCCGCTTTCGTTCATGAACATCTCCCGGACCATCTCTTCTGGGTAGAGCACATCGATCGGGACTTCGATGAACACCGGCCCCGGGACACCGTCCTGCGCCAGGTCCAGGGCCTTTTCGACGGTAGGGCCGATGCTGGCGACCTTCTTGATCGAAATCGCCCATTTGGTGATCGGCTCCATCAAAGAGATCTGATCGATGTCCTGGAGCGCCCCTCGTCCCTTGAGCAGGGTCGCAGCCGCGCCTCCGAAAATGAGAATTGGCGACTGAGCGAGCTGGGCGTTCTTCACGGCGGTCACCGTGTTCGTCACGCCGGGGCCCGCCGTAACCGCGGCGACGCCCGGAACGCCGGTCATTCGAGCGACCGCATCGGCTGCAAAGACCGCGCTAACTTCGTCGCGAACGTCCACCACCTTGATGTCGTTGGCCTCCGCACCGATGAGGATCGGTGAAATGTGTCCACCACAGAGCGTGAATAGCTGTTTTACCCCCCGGGCTGCGAGCACTCCTCCGATGATCGATCCGCCGTCGTTTGCCATCACTTGCTCCCAACTCTCTCGAGCACATGTTGCTCGAGCACGAAACAGGTAAACGTCCCTTCGAACACGGTTTCCGAGCTCACCGTGGCCTCGACGCGCACCTTGTGCTGGCGTCCGCGTACGTCAACCGTCCGTGCGTCGGCAAGAACGCGATCGCCGACCCGAACGGGCTTGAGAAAACGAGTCTCCGCGGCCCCGAGGACCACATTGGGCTCGTTGACCGCCAGCATGGCCGCGTAGTCCGCGAGCCCGAAGACAAAGCCCCCGTGGATGAGCCCCTGAGCGTCCACGGTCATCGACCCCAGCGCCTCGAGCGCCAGCCGCGCGGAACCCTCCGACAGGCTCAAGACTTCGCCACACAGGGCCGGATCGGCCCGGAGATGAGTGTTCGGCTCCATAGCGGGCCACGATTACACGAGCGGGGAGTCTAGAAAAGCAGGCTTGGGAGTCCAAAGGGCCTTTATCACTTGCCGTTTGGGCGATCGGGTGTCTAATAGGTGACTGAATCACAGTGAGACGGAGGGTCATGTGAACGAGCTTGCGCGTTACCTCATGGAAAACGCATACATCGACTTCCAGGGCGGAATCACCATCGAGGAAGTCCGGAAGTTTTTGCGCGACGAAGATAGCCGCGAGTCCCGGGCGCTCCTGTCCCGGTTGATCGAGGAGAACGGATTGGATGACCTAATGGTAACCATTGCGGATTGCTTGAAGGAATACATCCGAACGGGAATCAACGAGGACATCGTCCGGGCCCAGCTCACCACGTACAGCGAGTCCTAGGACCAGGGCGCCGCCCCCAATCTCTGCTAGGATCGGCCTCTTATGCGCTCGATGGTACTGTGCGTTGCGATCGTTTTGGCGTTGCTCGGATGCGAGCGCTCGACCGAAGCTGACAGCGGCCCCAAGAAGGGATCTCCGGAGCTCAAGCCCGCCGCCGGCGCGTCGAAGGAGCCGATTCGGAGCTTGCCGCAGGTCGATACGAGCGCGCTCGACGACTTTGCCGAGGGCATCTGGATCGACATGGTCAACGAGCTACTCTCGCCTTGCGGGGAGCCGGTGAGCGTCGCGCGCTGCATCGCCGAGAGCCGGAAGTGCAAGAAGTGCGTCCCCGCGGCGCGCTACGTGGCCCGCCTGGTCGACGGTGGATACTCGAGGGACGAGCTGCGCGACATCTATCGCATTCGGTATGGCGACGACACGAAGATTTCGAAGTTCAAGACGCAGGACTCGCCACTTCGAGGCTCCCCGATGGCGGCGGTCACAATCTACGAGTTCAGTGATTTCCAGTGTCCTCATTGCAAGCTAACTGCACCGATCCTCAAGAAGATCGTCGAGGAGTCGAACGGCAAGGTCAAGCTCGTCTTCAAGCAGTACCCGCTGCCTGGGCATCCGAAAGCGCGCGACGCTGCCAAAGCAACGATTGCGGCGCAGAAGCAAGGGAAGTTCTGGGAGATGCACGATCTGCTCTTCAAAAATCAAGATGAGCTTCAGACTGCCAACTTGGACGACTACGCCAAACAGATCGGGCTCGATTTGAAGCGGTTCAACGCCGACATGGCGTCGAAAGAAACCGAGAAGAAGATCGAGGCGGACATCGCCGAAGGCCGTGCTGTGGGCGTCGATTCGACTCCGTCGATCTACGTCAATGACCGGCGCTACATCTTCCCGCCCGACGAGCTCGGCGCGTATGTGCAAGAAGAGCTCGACCAGTGAATCGTCTCTGCGCGGCTGTCGTCGAAACCCCATGAAGACGGTCGCAATCGCGTTCACCGCCTTGCTTTCGCTAACCGCGCCAGCGTTGGCGTTGGGCCCCGGGGACTCCCCGGCTGCGATCGATGTGCCCGACCAGGCGGGGAAGAAGGTCGACCTCGAGGAGCTCGAGGGGAAGGTCGTTCTGATCGATTTCTGGGCGTCGTGGTGCGGCCCCTGCAAGCAGGAGATGCCGGTCCTCGAAGCCCTGCACAAGAAGTACGAGGATCGAGGCTTGGTCATCGTCGGCGTCAACATCGACAACAATTCAAAGAAGATGAACAACTTCTTGAAGGCGACCCCGGTCAGCTTTCGCCTGGTTCACGATCGAAAGCTAGCCGTGGCGTCGAAGTACGAGCCTGGCACGATGCCCACGTCCTATTTCGTCTCGAGGGACGGGAAGATTCGCTACGTGCACGAAGGGTTTCGCAAGAAGGACGCCCCCGAGCTGGAGGAGCGAATCAAAGCGCTGCTCGCGGAATCCACCGAAGACCAGTAGCGGCTCGTGCGGCCGGAAAGCGATGCGCGTTAGCCGCTGTTGCCGAGCGCTTTCGCGTTTGGCACGGACGCGCCTCTCGCGACGAAAGCGCTGACCTGCTGAGTGATGTAGTTGACGACTTCGCAGTCGGACTCGGTGAACATGCCCCGCGGCGCTCCGTTCGCGAGTTGAAGAACCCCGAACATGCGACCCCGGTGGACGAGTGGACGGTACAGGAGGGCGCGGACGTCCAAGCCCGGCACGCCGTCGACGCGTTCGTCGAAGCGGGGATCGGCTGCCGCGTCGGCGAGCACCAGGACGGCGTGCTCTGCGAGCTCGCTCGCGGAGGCCAAGAGACCGGTGGACGTCGGCAACCCTTGGCCGTGGCGCGACTGAGCGCCCGCGCCCCTGGCCGCGACGACTCGAAACTGGTCCGTGTTGATGTCGAGCAGGAACGCGGCCGTCGCTTCGGACGGAACGAGCTCTTCGAGCAGATGCACCGCGAAGTCCAAGGCCTCGGCGCGGTTCTTCATGAAGAGCAGGTCGTGACAGGCCTCAAAGGCGGCGGCGAGCCGATCCTCGGTCGGTGGCGGGGGCACGCTGCTGACGCGTGGCGCGTCGGGTACGCGGACATCGTCCTCCAGAGGAAACTCGATGTCGATGCTTCCGTTCCAGTCTTTCCACTCGAGACGCACGGCTGGCGGACGCTGCGGAGTGCCCTTCCAAAGATGATCGAACACCTCGATGCGGACGAACTTCGCGCCCCGCTCATGGGCGATCTCGTCTTGGAGGCGCCTGAGCAGCTGGGTGGCGAGCTTCTCTCCGGTGCCGGTTTCGAACGGGACCGGCACTGCGAACATCCGCTCGCGAAAATGAATGGGGCTGGAGCCGCTGGGCTTCTCATCCCGTGAAGCGAGGAGCACGAGCCTGTTCTGCACGGAAGCCGGAGGCGGGCTCGTTGGTTTTGGCGGGCTCGAGCGCCGCGCCGGAGCAGATGCGGTCGGAGCGGATTCGGCGTGCGACGGCGGCCTGGAGGACTTGGGCTGAAGCGGAAGCGGATCGCCCGAAATCGACCGCGGCCTCGAAGCCGCCTGGTTCTGCGCCGACAATGGTTTCGACGCAGGCGCCGCGACCGGCCGAATCTGATACCGCCTACGTTCGCGCGCGTCTTGGATTGTAACGACCCCGTTGGGGTTCACGTTGCAGCTCGCCCCGGCCGGGACTCCGCCTGTCTCGCCGATCTGCGCGCGACAGAGTTGCAGGGCGCCAGGCCAACTGGGCGCTTGGACCTCTCCGAGGAACAGCGGCTCCGATGCGCCGAGCCGACTGATTTCGACTTTCCAATACTTCGTAGCCACGTGGTCCCGTTTTCGCGTGCCCATCATACCTGGGATTGCATCCGAAGTCGCATCCCCGGCTGGCACCGCACCCATGAGCAGGGTAGGAATCGAGCGTGTGGATACTCGTGATCGGCCGTGAAGGGTTGGAAGAGCGCGAAGGGACGGCCGTGGCCTGTCTTCACGAGCTCGGCTGCGAGGTCCAGACGGCGACCCTTTGGGATCGGTTGGATACCGACGAGCTGTCCAAGAACCCTCCCGCCGCAGTCGTGATCGAGGCAGGGGACGAGGGAGATGCGGGCCGCGCGGCCCTCGTTCGAGTCCGCGCGGCGGAACCACTTCAGGAGGTGCCAGTCCTAATCGGCGTGACGCTCAACGCGATTTCCCGACTAGACACCGGCGACGGCTTCGATGATTTCGTGCTGATGCCCTACGTGCCCGCCGAGCTCTACATGCGGATTCGGCGTGTCGAGTGGAATCGCAGTGAATTCGCTCAACAAGAGCGAATCAAGATGGGGCCGCTGTGCATCGACTTGGCCGCGCACGAAGTCACCGTCGACGGACGGTCCCGGCAGCTAACGCATCAGGAGTTCGCGCTCCTCAGCTTTCTTTGCCAAAACCGCGGCCGGGTATTTTCCCGGCGTCAGCTCCTCGAACGGGTTTGGGGCGTCGACTACTATGGGAGTAGCCGCACGGTCGACATTCACGTTCGCCGGCTCCGCATGAAGCTTGGCCATTCGATGAACAATCTCGAAACGGTTCGCGGCGTTGGCTACAAGATGAAGGAGCCCTGATGCTTCGGCCGCTCGCGATTTCAGCAGGTGATCCGGCAGGCGTCGGTCCTGTGGTGACGGCGGCGGCTCTGGCCCAATGTCTGGGCACCGACCGCGCCTTGGTCTACGGCGACGCTGCGTGGATGGAGAGAGCGTTTCACCGCTACGGCTTCGAGGCGCTGAAACGAATTGTGCCAGCGGATGCCGGAGACTTGAAAGCGGGCGAAGTCGGGCTCGTTCACGTTGCGGATTGGCCGCTCACGATGGTCCAGGCGCGGGCGCCGACGATCGATGGCGGCGGCGTGCAGCGAGAGGCCCTCGAGAGGGCCTGCGACGCCTGCATCGACGGTACGGCTCGCGCGATCGTGACCGGGCCTGTGAGCAAAGAAGCGGTTAGCCTTTCCGGGGTGGCATTTCGGGGGCAGACGGAACACTTGGCGCGGCGCGCCGGCGTGCACGTCGAGAATGTGACCATGATGTTCCTCGGACCACGGCTCAAGGTCGCCCTCGTTGCAACTCATTGGGCCATCAAGCGTGTGCCGTCGACAGTGACGCGTGAGCACATCGAACGGACCGTGCGGCATTTGACAGATGCGCTCTCACGCTGGTCGCCGGACCTCAGGCCTTTGCGAATCGAGGTATCTGGCCTCAATCCGCATGCCGGCGAAGGTGGGCTCCTCGGAACCGAGGAGGAGACGATCATCGGTCCCACTCTCGACGAAATGCGCGAAACGGACCCTTACGCGAACGGAGAGGTCGAGCTCATCGGTCCGACACCGGCCGAAGCTGCGTTCCGCTATGCGGCCGACGGTCGCGCGCACGGCGTAGTTGCAATGTTCCATGACCAGGCGACGATCCCATCGAAGCTCCTCGACTGGGGAGAAGCAGTGAACGTGACTTGGGGCCTGCCTTTCGTGCGAACCAGCGTCGACCACGGCGTGGCGTACGACGCGGCCGCTACCGGCACCGCATCCGAGAGCGGGATGATCGCCGCGGTCAGGGCCGCGCAGCGCTTGACCGACGGATCGTAGGAATGACGGCCGACATCGTCATTCGCGGCGCACGTGAACACAATCTGAAGAACGTCACCGTCCGATTCCCGCGAGGGCGGCTCACCGTGGTAACCGGTCCGAGCGGAAGCGGGAAGTCGAGCCTGGTGTTCGATACGCTATATGCGGAAGGTCAGCGGCGATACGTCGAATCGCTGAGCGGGCACGCTCGACGCGTGCTCACCAAGCTGCCTCGACCCGACCTCGATGTGATCGAGGGCTTGTGCCCGGCCATCGCCGTACGTGAGCGCGCGCCCTCCCGGAATCCGCGCTCGACTGTGGGAACGCTCACCGAGGTCAACGACTATCTGCGCGTTCTCTTTTCGACGATTGGCGAGGTCCATTGCCCGGTCTGCGGCGAACGCCTGCACGCGCATTCGGTTGCTCGAGTCGTTCGAGAGGCCATGCGATTGCCAGAAGGAACGCGCTTCGCGGTCCAGGCTCCGATGGTTCGCGGCGGGGAGGCAGTCCCGAAAGACTTGGTCTCCGACTTGCGCGCGCGAGGTTTCGTTCGTCTCCGCGTCGACGATGCGCTCGTCGATCTGGAGGACCTGGGCGTTCTTCCCGCGGGCGTGTCGGTCGATGTCGTGATCGATCGCCTGTCGGTTCGTGATGGTATCAGTGACCGCCTGGCCGAGGCGGTTGAGCTCGCCTACCAATTGAGCGGCGGCGTGGCCGAGCTTCGCGAGCGCGAAGGGGCGCGGCATCACTACTCCGAGGGGTACGCTTGCTTCGACGGGCATGCGTCGATCCCAATGGTCAGCCCGCGCCTGTTCTCGTTCAACACGCCGGCCGGTGCCTGCGCGACTTGTGACGGGCTCGGGCTCAACCGAAAGTTCAGCGAAGACTTGGCGGTCACGGAACCCGAGTTGTCGATTCGGCGCGGGGCCGTGACGGCCTGGGGGAAACCGAACCTGGCGTACTACCGGTCCATGCTCGAGAAAATCGGGGCAGCCGGGGTCGATCTCGACGCGGCATTCGAGAAGCTGCCGAAGAAGCAACGGCGCACCGCGCTCGATGGAGGGGCGGGCTTCGAGGGGATACTGCCGGGCCTCGAACGGCGAGCGCAGGACTACGCTCGCCGCAAACTCGCAGAGGGCGGCGACGAAGAACGCGTCCTCGAGTACCTCGACGAAGAGCTCGGGCAGTTCGCGCGGATGGAAACCTGTCCTGGCTGCGACGGGTCTCGCTTGAACGAGAACGCGCGCTCGGTTCGCATCGCCGGGCAAGCGATCAGTCGGGTGAGCTCGCTCGACTTGGGGAGCCTCCGCGATTGGCTCGGAGGAGTCGAGGTGGCGCCGCAACGAGAAGCGGCCGCGCGGCCCCTGATCCAGTCGATCGTCGATCGGCTCGCCTTTCTAGAACGAGTCGGTCTCGGGTATCTCAGTCTCGACCGAAGCTCGGCGAGCTTGTCCGCAGGCGAGTCGCAGCGTGTCCACCTCGCGACCCAGCTTGGCGCCCGTCTATCGGGCGTTCTCTACGTGCTCGACGAACCGACCGCCGGGCTCCACCCATCCGATGCGAAACGTCTGCTTGGAACGCTCGACGAGCTGCGGAATATGGGGAACACCCTCGTGGTCGTCGAGCACGACGAGCAAACGATGCGCGCAGCGGATCGGCTCGTCGAGATGGGGCCAGGGGCAGGGGAGCTCGGAGGGAACCTGGTCGCCGAAGGGGATCTCGACGCGGTCGCCGCTGACGAGGCTTCGGTGACCGGGGCGTTCTTGTCGGGCCGTCGAAGCATCGAACTTCCGGCGAACCGACGTTCCGGCGCTGGCTCGCTGAAGGTTCAAGTCAACGAGCTGAACAATCTTCGCGACCTTCGCGCCGAGTTTCCGCTGCGATCGCTTTGCTGCGTGACGGGT
>JBLYYU010000470.1:0-2939 GCA_048550275.1 Polyangiales bacterium | reverse complement strand
CGACCCTTCGCGAACGCTGCGGATCGAGCAGGTCGATGGAAAGGATTTGTTCTGGTACGGAACGCGCGTCGCGCGCGCACTCACGAGCCTCGGTGAACGGGTCGAACGACTTCGCGCGGTTTGCTTTGGTGTGTGAGCGAACAATTGAGCTCGACGCCTCCGCCCGAAGGGTAATCGCGCGATCGTTTTACCGACGCATCGCACGGAAAAGGCTAGCCACCGAACTCGCGCTTCGTTATGTTCCGCGGTGCTGTGACCCCCGTTTCTGAAAGACTCGCTTCGATCTTGCCGCAGGGCGGGGCCGACATCGCTGTTCACCGCGGCGCGCGCCGCCAGTTCCGCCGTTGGTCTCTCGACGCCGACATCGAGCTGCTGACCCCGACGCGGGGCTCGGGTCTCGCGATCAACGCCAGCGTTGGCGGCTTGCGAGTCGCGGTAGACATGGGCGTCCCGGTCGATCACGTCTGCACCCTCCGCGTACGCACCGCGCCAGACCACGAAACGGTCGAGCACGCGCGCGTCGTTTGGTCACGGGCCCGCCCGGATGGCTACCTGCTCGGTCTCGAGTTCATCAGCGCCCCTTCCGCCTGAAAACCCTGGTTTTTGACCGGATCCCGGCGGGGGATCGCCAATGATGCGATCACTTGCGGTGGCCCCAATCAGGGGTTAAGTTCTTGTTACATCTGAGCGTACCCATTTCGGGACGCTACGGAGGTTCACAACATGCGCCGACGAATGTTTCTCGGAAAGATCCACCGGGCTACGATCACTCACGCTGATCTGGACTACGAAGGCAGCGTCACGATCGATCTCAATCTGCTCGAAGCCGCCGGCATCCTCGAGCACGAAGAGGTTCAGATCTGGAACGTGACACAGGGGACGCGCTTAGCGACCTACGCGCTCGAGGGGCCCCGAGGCTCCGGCGTGATCTGCGTCAACGGCGCGGCGGCGCACCACATGAGCCCCGGCGACCTCGCGATCATCGCGAGCTTCGGCGACATGAGCGACGAAGAGGCGAGGGCGCACAAGCCCAAGGTTGTGCTCGTCGACAGCAAGAACCGAATCGTCGACACCGGCCCAGAGCGCCCCGGCCCACAGATGCCGCGCCGGGTAGACGAGCTCATCCATTAACGCGATGTTCCGGCATTGCCGGGGTGGCGGAATGGCAGACGCAGGCGACTTAAAATCGCTCGTGGAAACACATGCGGGTTCGAATCCCGCCCCCGGCACTATCGCGGCTCCCGTGGTTCATTTGTGATTGCGGTAGCTTGTCGTAGTTAGCGAGTTTCATCGTCGGTCCCCGTTGACCTGAGGTTGACGTGAGGTGGCGCGGAAGGCTCCAAGGACTCGACGAGTCGGAGCTGCGCCGTGTTGCCCAAGTGGGCGTATCGGTGGGTGCTCTGCTCGGAACGGTGTCCTAGCTGAGCCTGGATGGTCTTGATCGAGTGCCCGCCCGTAGCGGCTTGTGACGCCACGGAGTGACGCCCGATCTTGTGATGCCCGAGCTCGCGGAGACCGAGTGCCTTCTGCACGGCCATGAGCACCTTCGCATGTCCGTTGACCTTTTTCGGCCAGGTCCCGTCTTGGCTGAACAGGAACTCTGGCCCCGAGTAGCCCCGCTCGATATGCCAACGAATTGCGTCCCTCACGTCGCCTGGGAGGGCGAGCACGAGCACTCGATCGTTCTTGCGAGGGACGAGCTTCGCTGGCCGCTTCTTGAGCCCTTCTTGTACCGCGCGGTCGATGACGAGCTGGGGCGGGATTTCTCGGATGCGGTCCTTAGAGATGGCATACACCTCGCCCCGTCTCAGTCCGAGCCTGGTCGTGAGGTAGAAAAAGGCGTACCACTCAGGAAACCGCGCAAAGACCCCATCCAGAAGCCGATCGCGCTCTGCTTCCGTGTACCAATCAGGATGCTGGTCTGGGACGCTCTGCGTCGGCACGTACGGCACCGACGCCAAACGTCCTCGTTTCCACATGAACCGGAGCACCGTCCGTACCAGCGAAAGCCGGTGGTTGACGGACTTCGGTCCGAGGCGTGTAGGCAGGGACGCCTTGAGGAGGTCGACCGCGGGCGTATCGACTTCCTCGATGAAGAGGTGTCCGAGCACTGGTTTGATCTGCTGCCAGTGAATCTCGTAGGAATCACGGCTGCGATCTTTCATGGTGGTCGCGGTCATGTACATGTCATACGCGTCCGCAAACAACACGCGTTTTCGACCCGAGATCAGATCTTCGCGTTTTTGTTTTTGGGCTTCGCACGCCTCGGCTTTGGTCTTGAAGCCGGCTTTGCGTTGGCGTCCGTGGCCCTCGAGTGTGAAGTCGTACTGCCATGATCTGGCGAGTTTCCTAATGGCCATGCGGTTCGTTCCTTCCGAGCCGGAACTTCCGCATCGCCGCGTCTGGGTTCGTCAGGTAGAGGTCTAACATGTCTCGACGGAAACGTCGGACACGCGGCTTCCCGTAGACGGGGATCGCCCCCGAACTGACCAGGTTTCGCAGGTAGCGAACCGACCAGCCCGTGTAGCGGGCGGCCTGCGCATAGGTGAGCCAGCTAGGGACCATCAGTCATCCTCGGTGCGGGGGATGAACTCCGGCGGCTTGCCCACAACGCGCGGCCAGACCGTTGGGGAGGGCCGTGCCTTGGTCGAGGGTGGTGAGGCGGTGCTTGGCCGAGCAATTTCCGTTTCGCTCACTACCGGCGATCCCAAGATTGGGCCGCTTCTGAGCTTCGAGAGCCCGTGCTTGACGCAGTAGTTCCGAAAGGTCTCGTAGGTTGCAGGGAAGGGCGGCGAGGCCTGCACCGGCGCGACGTCGTGCAGCACGATCGACAGGTGTCGGAGCGGACGCAACGACAGCGCGTTCAGACGCAGCAGCTCCTCGCCGAGCGCCGGCACGGCCACGATCGCGCGCGCCGGTACCGGCAGCACGAAGCCGAT
>JBLYYU010000469.1:0-3824 GCA_048550275.1 Polyangiales bacterium | reverse complement strand
TCATGACGATCTACGCCTCGGGCCTGGTCAACGTGAACGAGGCGAGCCCTCAGGTGCTTCTCGGCCGAATCTGTTCGTTTGTGCCGGAGTCTACCCTTTGCGCGGACCCGCTCGAGAGCCTCAAGTTCGTCCAGATTCTCACGACGATTCGCCAGCTCATTCCCATTCCGCTCTTCAGCCGCTCGACCGATCTTCTCAACTTCGTCGAAGGCAAGGGTACGAAGAAGGACTTGTACGGGATGCTGACGGGGTTCCTCGGAGAAGAGAACGAGTTGCTCTTCACGCCGATCGAGATCCCCGCCGATCAAAAGGAGGCGCTGGCTCGCACGTTCGCGACATCCGCGCAGATTTTCACCATTGCAGCGACTGGCTTGGTGGGACGTTCTCAGGTTCGAATCGAGTCTGTCGTCAATTTTCACTCACGGTGGGTTCCACCCCCACCCAACACGGGACGCATGCCAGGCTTGGGCGTGTTCCACTACTATCGGATGAATTGAAATGTCTTTGGTTCTGGGTTTAGAGGTCACCTCTCGAGTGGTTCGCGGCGCGTTCTTGAGAACGACGCTGCGGGGATCGGAGATGGAGCAGTACGCGGAAGCGCCGCTGCCGCACGCTGCCGAGGCGGAGCCGGATTCGAACGCGCTGCGGGCCGCCGTCGCCCACGTCGTCGGCCAAGGCCAACGGCCGCCGGACCGCATCATCGCCTCCTTGAACGGAGAAGCGGCTTCGCTTCGACTACTGGACCTCCCCGCCGGAGTGGAGAAGAAAGTGGCGGAGGTGTTGCCGGGCGAGCTCGAAGCCGTCCTCCCCTTCGACATCGAAGATGCGGTGATCGACCACCAAATCGTGGGCCGCGACGAGTCCACCATTCAACTCATGGCAGCGGCCACGCCGCGAAAGAATGTCGCCGACCGTCTGCACGAGCTCCAAGCTGCGGGGGTCGACCCACGGGAGTTGGCGGTGGGCGCCGCGGTCTTCGATGGCCTCGGCGCGCTGCTCAGTGAGACGCTTGGAGACCGGACGGTGCTCGTCATCGACGTCGACTCCAAGAGCACCGACTTTGCGATGCTCAGCAACGGAAGGTGCACGTTCGCTAGAACGATTTCGGGCGGCATGGACTTGGTCGAGTCGGGCCGTCGCGCGGAGCTCGGCGCCGCGCTTCAACGCACGCTGGCCAGCTATCGAGCCCAGCGCGCGGAGGAACCCTCCTCGGTGCTGCTCTCCGGCGAGACCGCTCCCATGGAGAGCGCGCGCGCCTGGCTTACGGAACAGCTCGGGATCGATTGCGGAGTCGCCCCACTTCCATCGGCACCGGGGGCGGACGCGGAGACCCTCCCGAAGTTCACGAAGGCGGCCGCGCTCGCCTCCCGAGCCATCTCTCGGCGCAAGCAACTCGACCTTCGGCAAGGGGAATTCGCATCGGCCGCAGGCGCAGGCGAGCTCCGGCAACACGCGCGCCTAATTGCGATATGCGCGGCGGCGGTCGTCCTCGCGTTCTCGGTTTCCTTGATGGCCCGCTACAGGGTCGCCCGAGCAGAGCAGGACCGACTGACGGTCAGGCTAGCCGAGGTCAGCAAGGACCTGCTCGACGAGGAGGCGAGCAGCGCCTTACACGCTCGGGAACTATTGACCGGCGGCCCGCGAATCGACGACCCTCTCCCACGTTTCGATGCCTACGACGTGCTCGAAGCCGTCTCCGAGACCATCCCCGCGGACATCGCGCACGATACCCGCCGCCTTCTGATCGAGATCGACGACGATGGCGACAACGGGCGCCTCGAAATCCAAGGCACCGTCAACTCGATCGCCGAGCGCGACAGGCTGGTCGACGAGCTCAAGAGCCATGCGTGTTTCTCGGACGTCCAGAAGGGGTCGATCTCGAACGCCGTCGGCGATCGGAAGGACTACAAGCTCGTCGTCAAAGTCGAGTGCGAAGACCAGGCCCCGCGCCCGAAGAAGGAGCAATAAGATGGCCTTCGGAGACGCGCTAGACAACGTACGCAGTTGGGCGGATTCCCTGAGCAGCCGAGAACGCCGGCTCCTCGGCATCATGGCCTTCGTTTTCATGGCCATCGTGGTCGCACTCCCGATGTACGTGGCGATCGCCAGCATCTCGGACATCGAAACGGAGAACGAGGAAATATCATCGGTCTTGCGGGACATCGAACGCTCTGAGCCTCGCTTGCGCCAGCAGAAAGCCGACCGGCGTGCCATCGACCAGTTGTACAGCCGCAAAGCTCCGTCCCTTGGCGGCTTCCTGGAGGAGCGCGCTCAGCAGTACGGCGTGTCCGGACTCGGCATCACCGACCAGCCGGAGCTCGACATGGGCGAGTACAGCCGGCGCTCGGTCCGAGTCTCTTTGCCGGTCGTAGAGCTCCGTCCCCTGGTCGAGATGCTCGCCGACATCGAAAACAGCTCGTATCCTGTGTCCATCGAGCGAATTCAGATGACCGGGGGACGCATGCGCACCGGGTACACCGTGAAGCTCGGCGTGAACGCGTATGACCGCGAAGGCCGCGCGGCGGAGGAGGAGTAACCGGTGGATCGGATTCCGTTCAAGAAGATCCTGAAGTGGACGGGCTACCCGTTGTTCTTCTTCCTCTGCTTTATCTTCTTCGTGTACAAGACCTTCCCGTACGAGAAGCTCGCCGACCGGATCGTTCAGGAAGCCCAGGCGAAGGGCTATGAGGTGGAGATCATCGACCTCACGCACTCCGGCCTGACGGGGCTCGAGCTCGAAGGCGTTCGACTGGTGATTCCCTCCGAGGAAGATGGCGCGCCGCCCCTAGATCTGATCATCGACGAGCTCACGATCGGTACATCACTGTTTTCGCTGATGTCCTCGACGAAGTCGTACAGCTTCGAGGCCGAGCTCGCAGGAGGCGAGGCAGAGGGTGATATCACCCTCGGCGAGAACGATTTGGAAGTTGATGTCGAAATCGACGAAGTCGACCTCGGCGCGCTTCCTGCCCTCAAGACTTTCACCAAGGTCCCAATCAAAGGCTTACTCGGCGCTGAGATCGCACTGTCGATGCCCAGCGAAGTCGCAGAATCGGACGGGGACGTGGAGCTAACCATCGAGGGCCTGATGATCGGCGACGGCAAGTCCAAGCTCGAGATCCCTGGATGGGGCGGCTTGACGGTGGACCCCGCAGACGCGGGGAACCTGGAGCTCATCGCGAAGATCGAAGAGGGCGTCGCGAAGATCGAGCGCGCGAAGTCTCACGGCAAGGACCTCGAGCTCGATGTGCTCGGACGGGTCCGGCTTCAACGACCCCTCAAACGCTCCGATTTGAACGTCATGCTCCGCGCGAAGATCATGGACGCGTACAAAGAGAAGAGCGCCAAGGTCGCCACGATGCTCGAATTGGCTTCGTCTGGCTTGAAGGCAGCGCTCACCAGCGATGGGTCGATTCAGTACACCATCATCGGGTCGCTCGGCGGAAGATTGCGCCCGCGGGCAGCGGGGAAACAGCCGTTTCAGGCCCCGAAGTAGTCGCCGCCACTGGACGCCACGGGGGGCTGTGCTTTAGAGATGCCTGTCACGGGCGGGATTGATGGCGGAAGACGAGATGGAAGCACCGGAAGAAACCGACGAGCCGCAAGAGGTCGAGGTTCTGGGCGACGCGCTGGACAGGAGCGAACCCAGCAACGACGGGCTGGCCTTGTCGTCCTCCGCGTTGTCGCGCCGGGACCCGCTCGGTGTCTACATGCGGGATGTCCAACGCTACCCCCTTCTCTCGAAGGAGGAAGAGCACGACTTGGCGGTTCGGTACGTCGAAGACGACGACCTCGAAGCCGCGAAGAGGCTAGTGACGTCGAAC
>JBLYYU010000468.1:0-4420 GCA_048550275.1 Polyangiales bacterium | reverse complement strand
TGCCACCCGTCACCGCAGCGCCCAGCGCCACCGACCCAAGCTTCCCCCCTAAGCCGCCTAGCCACACCCCCCACCCAGATCACACGCTCGCACCGCCGCCACTGGCGTCCGCCTTGCGCTGCCCCTACACCTCGGCGAGGAGATTTCAGATGCTAGACAAGCAATCGACCGGCCTTCTGGCCTTTTGGCGCGACTACGATCGCGAGACCTACGTCAAGGCCGCTGTACTGGCAGATCGTCTTGGATACGATTCCTTTTGGCTGCCCGAGGTCTGGGGATACGAAGTGTTCTCGCTCCTGACCGAAATCGCCCTCAAGACCAAGCGCATCAAGATCGGCACCGGAATCATCAACGTGTTCAGCCGCTCTCCCGCATTGATCGCGATGCAGGCAGCTACCATCGATGAGATCAGCGGTGGGCGTTTCATCCTCGGGCTGGGCACGAGCGGGAAGAATGTCATCGAGGGGCTTCACGGCCGCGACTTCGAGAAACCGCTGACGCAGACTCGCGACGTGATTCGCGTCGTGCGCGCGATGCTCGACGGCCGCCCACTCAGCGAGGCAGATACTAAGCTTCGTCAGTATCGGCCGTTCACACTCGACTTCGAGCCGACTCGCCGCCGCATTCCGATCTACATCGCGGCGCTCAAGCAGAAATCGATCACCAGCATCGGAGAGATGGCGGACGGCTGGATGCCGATCTTCTGGCCGTACGAACGATTGGGCGACGGCCGCAAGTGGATCGCAGAAGGGGCGGCGAAAGCCGGCCGCGATCCGAGTGAGATTGCCACCGCACCGTTCACGACCGTCATTCCGATCCCCGGCAAAGGGGCTTCGAGCAAAGCGCGCGAGATCATCTCCTTCTACATCGGCGGTATGGGCGACTACTACAAGCAACTCCTCAGCGGCTTCGGGTACGCCGATGAGTGCAACGAGATTGAACGCCTCTACCGCGACAAGACGACCCGCAAGATGGCGCCCGACGCCGTTACCGATGACATGATCGAAGCGCTCACCATCTCGGGCGACCCGCTTCACTGCCGTCGGGAGATCGCGCGTAGGCGGGAGCTCGGCATGGAGCAACCGATCATCAACCTTCCGCCGGGCATGCCATGGCCGGGAATGGCGGCGTTCATTACAGCCCTGGCGCGGGCGTAACGCCGACCTGAACGGGCGAGCCGCTATTGGAATTAAAACGTCTCGGCGCGAAACAATTACGTACGGAATGTGAACAATTACGTATGGAACAAGCTTCCAAGTGAGCGTACTTAACAACTACAGGGGCTCAGCAGACAGATCCAAATCGTGCGCTCAGCCACTTGCTCAACCTTCGGGGAGAGCACGACGCGACCGGTCGGAAACGGGCTGACCGGTCGCGTCCTTTTTATTAACGTGAGAGCATCGAGCTGAACAACGCCCGGGCGGGCGGAAGCAGCTCAGACGTCTTCGGTCATCATGGCGATCAGCTCGGCCTGTGAATTGACGTCGGCCTTCCTGAAGATCGTCCCAAGCTGCGTCGTGACGGTCCGAAGCGAGGCGTTTCTCTGACTCGCGATCTCTTTGACTGTCAGACCCTGCAACACGGCATCGATGATTTCATGTTCAGCCGAGGTCGTGCCATCGGGGTAACGCAGCTCGGGAAGCGGCACGCTGAGGACGAGGATGTCTTCACCTCCCACACGCATCCGGCTCACTCGAGGCCCAGCTTCCGATTCCAGGTCTGGCTGCGGATCTTCACCCTCAGTCAGATCCCCACCATCCTTAGGATCAGACTCAGTGTTCACACGGCGTAACTAACCAAAGCATAGCTCATTGGTCAACAATCAACTGGTGATTATGAAGAAAGATGAAGGCCGTGGCGCGAACTGGACGGTGGCCGCTGGCCCCGGACCGGTGGGGAATCAGAGACCCATCTGTTTCGCGATGATCACTTTCATGATCTCACTAGTGCCCGCGTAGATTCTCTGCACGCGTGCGTCGACGTATGCTCGACTAATCGGGTACTCGCTCATGTAGCCATATCCGCCGTAGAGCTGAAGGCAGGCATCGACGATCCGGCCCTGCATTTCGCTCTGCCAGAGCTTGGCCATCGAGCACTCCTTGACGAGGTAGCTTCCGGCGAGGTGCTGCTGAACCAAGCTGTCGAGGAATGCCCTACCCACTTCGACCTCCGTGGCGCACTGCGCGAGCGTGAACTGCGTATTCTGAAACTTCGAGATCGAACGGCCGAATGCCTTTCGTTCCTGCGTGTATGCGATGGCATCCTCGAGAACGATCTCAGCGCTCGCCTGCGACAGAATCGCAACACACAACCGCTCTTGTTGGAGCTTCTGCATGAGCATCATGAAGCCCATGCCTTCTTGCCCGAGCAGGTTCTCGGCTGGCACACGGCAATCGTCGAACGCGAGCTCCGCCGTGTCCTGGCTCTCCATTCCCATCTTCTCGAGCTTGCGGCTCTTGATGAATCCTGGCGTGTCGGCCTCCACCACGAACAGCGAAACGCTGCGATGCGGGTCGTCGGAATTTTCGGTTCGCGCCGCGACGATGACCAGGTCGCAGGTCATCCCATTCGAGATGAACGTCTTCGCGCCGTTGATGACGTAGTCGTCGCCATCGCGTTTCGCCGTGGTGGCGATGGCCGCGAGGTCCGAACCGGTTCCAGGCTCAGTCATCCCGATCGCAGTGACGAGCTCACCGCTTGCGCACCCAGGCAACCACTTGGCCTTCTGCTCCGGACTTCCGAAGGCGTGCAGGTAGGGAACGATGATGTCGGAGTGAAGGCTGGCGGCCCAACCCGATTCATACGCTCTCGACAGCTCCTCCATGACCACGACCGAGTGCAGGAAGTCGCCGCCGGCGCCGCCGTACTCCTCTTCCATCCAAGGACAGAGAAACCCTGCCTCGCCCGCCTCGAGCCAGATCTCCCGATCCACGACGCCCTGTTCGCGCCACTTCGCCTGCTTCGGGATGACCCGGGTCTCGACGAACTGCCGGAAGTTGCGGCGAAAGATCTCGTGTTCCTCGGAAAATAGCGTTCGGTCCATCCTGCTCCCCTGACTGAATACCCATTCATTTACCCGAGGCGCCCGCCCCTGACAAGCGAGCCCGGCAATCGCTGACTTGCCCAAGGGTTGCCCCCTCTCTATTGTCCCGCGCGATGCGTCGGCGACCGGCTCGCTTTAGTCTGCTCTTGCTCCTGTTCGCCGCGATTCCCGCGACCGCGTGGGCGAGCGGTGGTGGACACGGACTGAGCTACGACGTCTGGCTCATCCTTGCTGCAATGATTCTGGCGGCCAAGCTGGGCGGCGAGGTCGCAGTACGCCTGAATCAGCCCGCGGTCCTCGGGGAGCTCTGCGCCGGCATCGTTCTCGGCAACCTCTACCTGTTCGGCATCGAGACTTTCCACGGGGCGGCCGAGCTCGTGCCGGTCGAATTTCTGGCGGAGTTCGGTGTGGTTCTCCTGCTCTTCGAAGTCGGCCTGGAATCGACTCTGACCGAAATGCGCGCAGTCGCGCCGACTTCTGGTTTGGTCGCCATCATCGGGGTCGTCGCACCAATGGCGCTCGGGTACGGAGTGAGCCTTTGGCTCATTCCGGAAGCCCCCTTCTCGCTTCACCTGTTCATCGGCGCCACTCTTTGCGCCACAAGCGTGGGCATCACCGCACGCGTCCTAAAGGACCTCGACGCCATGGCTCGTCCCGAGACGCGAGTGATACTCGGTGCTGCGGTCATCGACGACGTGCTCGGCCTGATCGTTCTCGCGGTGGTGGCCAGCATCGCGGAATTCGGAGCGGTGCCGGGCCCGATGGACCTTTCCAAGATCATCGGGCTCGCGGCCGGGTTTCTGGTAGGCGCGCTTCTTCTGGGCGCCTACTTCATGCCTGGCGTCTTCCGTCTCGCATCGAAGCTTCGCACGCCCGACGTTCTCGCAGCAGTCGCCATCGGTCTGTGTCTGCTCCTAGCGGGTGCATCGGGGGCGGCGGGGCTCGCTCCCATCGTCGGCGCCTTCGCTGCAGGCCTCATACTCGACGAGGTGCATGTCAGGCCGTTCGGTCGGAAGTCGGCACATGACCTGACGGAGATCATTGGACCGATCGTGGCGGTCATGGCTCCGATTTTCTTCGTCCGCACCGGCATGATGGTCGAGCTCGGCGACATTGGAATGGAGCCGTTGCTTCTCGCGCTGGCGCTGACCGCGGTCGCAGTCGTTGGGAAGCTCGTCTCGGGCCTGGGTGTGCGTGGCGGTACCGCCGACAAGCTCA
Source organism: Polyangiales bacterium (assembly GCA_048550275.1). Lineage (GTDB taxonomy): Bacteria > Myxococcota_A > Polyangia > Polyangiales > Houyiibacteriaceae > SG8-38. Next base: position 159 of record JBLYYU010000468.1, on the reverse strand, counting down.
CGGTCGGAATCGGGATGGTCCCGCGCGGCGAGGTTGGCCTGATCTTCGCCAATGTCGGAGCCGGCATCACGTTCGAGGGCAAGCCTCTGATCGCCGCCGGCGTATACGCAGCGATCGTTCTCATGGTGATGGCCACCACGGTGGTCACGCCGCCCTGGC
>JBLYYU010000467.1:0-3351 GCA_048550275.1 Polyangiales bacterium | reverse complement strand
TCGGAGAGCAGAACGGCAGTGACCCGAACGCGGGTTTGCTGAATGACTACGTCGGTGACCGGCTGGTCATCACCGGCGACCTTCCGCCCGAGACGCGAGGCACGACCGCTTGCTCGGACTTCGTCGACCTCAAAGATGACATCGATGATCGCCAAATCTGGTTTCCCATTGTCGAAGCGTATGACGACCAGGTGAAGATTGGGCCTGCGCCCCCGAACGCGCGATACACGCTGGCGCAGGTTCGGGCCTGCTACACGCAGTTCACCGAGTACCAGATCCACACCCAAAGCGCTTACACCGTGACCGGTACCGAGACCGGGTTCATTCACCGAGTCATCCCCGACCCGGACAATGATGGTGAATGTATCCTCGATGCCACGCGGCCGATCGTGCCGGACGACGTCGACACCTACCTGACCGGGCGAGCATTCCCAGAGCAGCAATACATCAACCCGCTCGTGAGCTTTCAGATCAGCGCATTCCCCGAAGGCACGACCCCCACGGATTCAACGGTCGCGCTCCTGAGCTTCAATGTCACCAACCTCTTCACGAGCCTGGGCATCAACACCTCCGCGGGGTTCCGCTCCTTGCCCGCGTCCATGCTGTTTGCCCCCGAGCAGGATCAGCTCTTCTTCGTGGACTACGAAGCCGGGGTGCGGCGCATCCAGTTTTCTCCACTTAACATCGCTCAGACTTTTGAGTAGATCCGGTTCATGGCAACACGGGGGACGGCTCGAAAGAAAGACCACACCCCGGTCATGCGCCAGTTTCTGCGCGCCAAGGGGCAACATCCCGATGCGATCATCTTCTTTCGCTTGGGCGACTTCTACGAGATGTTCTACGAGGACGCGGTCCGGGCGGCCGACATCCTCGATATCGCGCTGACGTCCCGCGGGAGCGATCCGGACGGCAACAAGATCCCGATGGCGGGCGTGCCGCACCACGCCGCGGCAGGGTATTTGGCGGGCCTACTCCGGCATGGTGAGAAGGTCGCCGTCTGCGAACAGATCGGCGACCCGTCCGGCGTTCGCGGCGTCGTTCCGCGCGAGGTGGTGAGGGTCGTCACACCGGGGCTCTGTCTCGAGCCGGACGCCCTCGACGCGCGCTCCGAAAATTTCCTCGTTGCGGCCACAGCGGACGGCGGCGTGGCGGCGCTCGAGCTTTCGACCGGCACACTCCGCGCGTGCGTCGTCGAGCCGGGCCCGCAATGGGTTGGAGAGCTGGTTCGCCTCGACCCAGCCGAAGTCCTGCTGGAGGCGGGGGCGGGGGAGCTCGAGGCCCTCTGCAAGCAAACGCTTCCGAACGCCGCGCTTCGAACGGTGAGCCTCAGCGAGAGCCTCGACGCGCTCAATGAGCTGCTGAGCGCGGAGCAGGCGGCGGGGCTCGCCGCCCAGGAACCAGCCGCACGTGCCGCCGCGCTGGTGCTCGAGTACGCGAAGGCACATCAAGCCGCCTCTCAAATCCACACCGCCACGCTCTACGCGGCGGGTGACCGCCTCGTCCTCGACGACGCGGCCGTACGCAATCTCGAGCTGGTGCGCACGCTCGATGGCGAGCGGCGTGGCTCGCTTCTGCACCTGCTCGACGAATCCAAAACGGCGATGGGCGCACGCGCCCTCCGTTCCCACCTGCTCGAACCGCTCACCGACATCGAGCGTATTCGACGGAGGCACGACGCGGTGGAGCTCTTCGTCAGCGACCCGCGCAGCCGCGACCAGGCTAGGGCACATCTCGCTGAAATGGGCGACCTCGAGCGCCTCGCCGTACGCACTGCAGTCGGTTTGGCCACCCCGCGCGACCTCGGCGTCATTCGGAACAGCCTCACGAGTGCCGAAGCCCTGCATCGGGCTCTTTCCTCGAGACCCGGAAGCGAGCTCGACGACTCGATGGCCTCCTTGGACGGTGCGGACCTCTGCGATGACGTCCGGACCTTGCTGCAAGAAGCGCTGGTCGACGAGCCTCCTGCAATCGACCGGCAGGGCGGCATCTTCGCGGACGGCCACATCGCGGACCTGGACGAGCTCCGAAAGCTGTCGACGACCGCCAAGGACATCCTCCTCGACCTCGAGCAACGAGAGCGCAGGCGCACCGGAATCGGCTCGCTGAAGATCAAGTTCACGCGGGTCTTCGGCTACTACATCGAAATCACCAAATCGAAGCTCGACGCCGTGCCGGACGACTACGTTCGCAAGCAAACGATCGCGAACGGTGAACGGTTCATCACCGCCGAGCTCGCCGAGCTCCAAGACCGTATCCTTCACGCGGACGAACGCGCGCGTGCGCTCGAATCCGCAGCCTTCCTCGACCTGCGAAAGGCGATCGGCGACGAGGCGCCACGCCTTCACCGCCTCGCCCGCGTCATCGCGTCCATCGACACCAGCGCAGCGCTCGCGGAGGTCGCCCACAGCCGAGGCTACGTTCGCCCGACGATCGACGCGAGCCGAGATCTCGTCCTCGAAGACAGCCGGCACCCCACTGTGGAGTGCTACGCCGCCAAGGACGGATTCGTCCCAAACACCATCGAGCTGAACCCGGACGGCACGCGCTTCATGCTGCTCACCGGCCCCAATATGAGCGGTAAGTCCACCGCGATGCGACAGGCGGCTCTGGCGGTCATCATGGCCCAGGCAGGCGGCTACGTCGCCGCCAAGAACGCTCGAATCGGCGTCGTCGATCGCGTCTACACCCGGGTCGGCGCGAGCGACCATCTCGCCCGTGGCCAAAGCACCTTCATGGTCGAAATGATGGAAGCGTCCGCGATCCTCCGCGGCGCGACCGAGCGTTCTTTCGTCATTCTCGACGAGATCGGCCGAGGCACGAGCACCTACGACGGCCTGGCGATCGCATGGGCTGTCGCCGAGCACCTTCACGACGCGACGCGTTGCCGTGCGATCTTCGCCACCCACTACCACGAGCTCTGCGAGCTCGCCGATCGCCTGGAGAATGCGGCCAACTACAACGTCGCGGCAAAAGAGCACGATGACAGTATGGTGTTGCTCCACCAGCTCGTTCCAGGTGGCTCGAATCGAAGCTATGGCCTGGCTGTTGCTAGGCTCGCAGGCGTTCCGCCCGTCGTGCTCGCACGCGCGAAAACGAAGCTGAAAGAGCTCGAAACGAGAACCGAGGCGAGCAAAGCACCGCAGATGCCCTTGTTCGAACCGGAGCCAGCCTCGCAGTCCGAGGTCGAGGCGACGCTCCAGGCGATCGACATCGAACGGATGACGCCCGTCGACGCGCTCGTCACCCTGGCGCGGCTCCGAGATTTGGCACGCCGCGACGAAGAGTAACGAAACCCCGCACACGGTGTACGTTCGAGGAGGGGGCTGTTACCATCGGCGACATGAACGAACG
>JBLYYU010000466.1:0-4341 GCA_048550275.1 Polyangiales bacterium | reverse complement strand
GTGTAGCCCTTTTCCTCGAGGCGAGTGAGGATGCCTCGATAGGTGTCATCATCGAGCGTCGGGGTGCGGCTGAGAATCCAGAGGTAGTCGCGACTTGGGTGTCCGACGATGGCGTATTCGTAGTCGGGACCGAGATCGATAATCCAGTAGTCGCCCCAGAACGGACCGAAGAACGACACCTCGAGTTTGGCGTTGCTGGTGCGATCGACGACGCGCGCCGTGCCCTCTGCGACGTCTTCAGGGCCATCGAGGTTGCCTTTGCGGCACTTGTTGACGACGTTGATTTCGCCGTCGCTCCGTAGGGTGTAGGTGGCGGTCGTGCCGGTGCAGCCCTCCTGGAAGCGTTGCGGATAGCTCGCGATCTCGTACCAGGTGCCGAGGTAGCGCTCGACGTCGACCTCAGGAACCGCTTCGAGGGGTGGGAGCTGCAAGCGCTCGGTGGTGGTTTTGCTGCAACCGACGAGGGCGATGCTGACGGTTAGGGTTAGGAGCATAGCGATGCGATGCATGCGGGCTGGCTAGCATGGAAACGCCGAGGGCGGCTAGGGGTACCGGTGCCCCGCGCTACTACGCGGCGGTCGCGAGCTTGGTTTGGTTGAGCTCCGTCTTGGGGTGTCTTGGACGCGTTTCGACGTCCTTTGGGCACGGTGAGCATGGGTTGCTAATCTGAGGCTATGAAGCGAGGGAGAGTGGTGGCGGCGACTTTCATGGCGCTTGCGGGCTTGGGGGTGTTGCTTCCGTTGCATTCGGACGCGTTCGCTCCCGACGCCGAGCTGAAGTCCGACAAGACGTGCGACAGGGGACCGCTGAGAAGCCCACGCCCAAACTGCGCGCCGCCCCCCCTGCCGAGCAGCGGCAACCTCCACGACGACTGTGTTGCGCGAATCAATCAGTTGCGTTGGGAGTGCCAATGCCTGCCGCCGCTCAGTCGTTGGAAGGGCGGCGAGAAATGTGCCCGCAAGCACGCGAAGTACGACAGCAAGCGAGGCATTCACGGGGACTTCCGGGACGGAATCTGTAAACCCGAAGGCTTGGCGCAAAACGAGTGCCCCGGCTGGCCTTCGGACAGAGGCATCATCGAGGGATGCCTCCAAGCCATGTGGGACGAGGGGCCCGGCAAACGGTTTTCGAAGCACGGCCACTACGTCAACATGAGCAACCCGAGCTACGAACGCGTCGCATGCGGCTTTGCCAAGAGCGCCGACGGCGACATCTGGAGCGTGCAGAACTTTCGGTGAGCTCAGCGCCGTTGCGCCTCGACGGCTTTCGGATCTGCCATCGGGGGCATAGGCGCTCCCCTGCGCTAGAAGTAGAGTTGGACCGCGGGGCCGAGGGTTTGGATTCGCTCGGTGAAGAACTGGCCGTTGGGGGAGCGGCCGATGTAGTAGCGGAGGAGGAAGTCGACGCGGTAACTCGATTCTCCGATTGGATCGAGCGTTACGCCCGCGACGAAGGAGACGTCGGGGACCCAGTCGTTTTGTTGCCAGGACTTTAGGTCCAGGGCCATGAGGAGCTGAACGGGGACGTTGGTGGTGGAGGTTAGCGGACGAACTTCTGCGCCAGCTTGCAGCGACCAACGGTCGAGGTTGGAAGGTTCGACGCGAACGATGACGGCCGTGCCTCCGTAGACCCTCGCCCATGGTCGCGGAACATAAGAGAGCATGACGTCGAGCGCCTCGAACGAAAGATTGATGCGCTCGACTTCGTTGTTGAGAAGATACTCATCGCCAAGGTGGCTGCTTTGGTGGAAGAACCGAGCCAGGAAGACGAGCGAGTCGAGCGCGTATGAAAAGGTGAGGCCCCCGAGATAGTCGGCATTCACCAGGTCGTTCGAGGGAGCGCCGAAATCGAAGAACGCAAAGATGCCGCCCTGAATACCGATCTCCCAGCTGCCCCGGCGGTTTTCTTTTTGAACGATTGCGATCGAGGCGCCTGCCTCGGCGTTGCCCACATGCGTGAACTGTGAATCATCGAAGTAGCGGGTGTACCCGACCGTGAACCTAGGCCAGCGAGGGTCTGCCGAGAGCGGCGCGAAGAGGGACGCCCGCGGGAATACGCGGACCGACCGTTCTGTATCGGTTTGCGCCGAGGCTGGGCTGAGCGGCGTGGTGAGCAGAACGGTGACCAGGGCAGTGACCAGGGCGGCAAGCAAGGCAACGAGGCTCCGAGCTCGTCGGAAGTGATGCGTCTGGGTACTCACAGCACCCCAATTGCGCGGAACTGCGCGGCGTGTCGACTTCCTAGAGCTTCGAAGGGCGGTTTGAAGTTACTATCAGCACCAGCGGGGAGAAATCATGCAGACCACGACCGATGAAATCGCGCCCGATGTGTTTCGCATCAGCACCTTTGTGCCAGAGGCAGGGCCGACGGGGTTCACCTTCAACCAGTTCCTGATCCGCGCGGATGAACCTCTGCTGTTTCACACCGGACCTCGCGCGATGTTTCCCGCCGTCCAGGGGGCCGCGGCAAAGCTGATTCCCATCGACTCGCTGAGGTGGATCACCTTCGGGCACGTCGAGTCGGACGAATGTGGTTCGATGAACCGGTGGCTCGAAGCGGCACCGCAAGCCACGGTGGCACACGGCGAAGTCGGTTGCATGGTCTCGCTCAACGATCTCGCAGACCGACCTCCGAGAGCGCTCAAGCAGGGCGAGGTGCTAGACCTCGGCGGCAAACGTGTGCGCCATCTCGATACGCCGCACGTGCCCCACTGCTGGGAAGCCCGAGTGCTTTTCGAGGAAGTGACAGGCACCCTTCTTTGCGGGGACCTCTTCACGCAAGTAGGCAAGGGTCCGGCATTGACCTCGAACGACATCGTCGAGCCTGCCAAGGCAGCCGAAGCCGTCTTCAAAGCGACCTGTCTGACGCCGACTACCGGAGCCACGATCCGCTCCCTGGCGGACCTGCAGCCAACGGTCTTGGGAGTGATGCACGGCTCCTCGTATAACGGGGACTGCTCCCGCGCTCTTCGCGACTTGGCCGGTGTGTACGACGAGATGCACGCTGCGGCGGAGTGAGGGCAAGGCGGCGCCGATTCGCACCGTTGGGGCGTCGCGAAAACACAGCAAGCGGTTCGCGCGGGATGAGCTTATGCTGCTGGGGCGCGACTCGAGAGGAGATCACATGACCGCCGACGCTGCATTTTGGGACCGCATTGCCGAGAAGTACGCGAAGTCGCCCGTCGCCAACCCCGAGGCGTTCGAAGCCAAGATCGCCATTACGAAGTCCCAGATGAAACCGGCGGACGTCGTCCTCGACATCGGCTGTGGGACGGGGTCGTTGGCCCTGCGCTTGGCTGGGTCCGCTGTACAGGTTCACGGGCTCGACCTTTCGAGCGAGATGATCCGGATTGCCAACGGCAAGGCCCAGGCGCAGAAGGTCGACAACGTCACGTTCCACACGGGCGCCTTCGACGACAGCTTCCGCGCCTGCGAGGCGGAGAGCTTGGACGGAATCTGCGCGTACAACATATTGCACCTGCTCGAGGACCGATCGGCTGCACTCGAGCAGATCTTCGGGCTGCTCAAGCCCGGGGGGTTCTTCGTTTCGTCCACGGTCTGCCTCGGCGAGTCGTGGGTTCCCTACGGGGCGCTCATCTGGGCCATGCGGTTGATCGGTAAGGCCCCCATGGTGAAGATCTTCGACAAGCGCACCCTCGAGGACGAGATACGGCAATGTGGCTTCGTCGAGCTCTCAGAACCGGACGTCGGCGCCAAGCCCGACAATGCGTTCATCGTCGCGAAGAAGCCGCACTAGCGAGGCCGTGTGTTAAACGCTCTCGAGGGGTATGCTTGCGCCCGTGAGGTTTGGTTGGCGCGGAATCCTGGCGGGGGTCTTGCTGATAGTCGTCGGTGTTGCGACGGCGAGCGCTGATGAGCCTCGGGCCAAGTGTGCTTGGCGGACCGGCGAGAAGATTGGCGTGGGTTTTGCCGAGATCTGCGCAGCGCCGAGCGCTCCCAAAGGGCTCCTCGAAGAGAGCCCCGCCGATGTTGCGCCGTTCTGGATGAGCGCTGCGCCACTTCCGTGCTCGCGTGGAAACAGGGGAACGACCGATTGCCCGGTGGCGACGTCGATTCTCACTGCGCAATCGAGAGCGAAGGACGTGCTCGAGCCGCGTGCCGTCACCCTCGTCGACGGCACGACGGCCTACGGGGTCTGCGGGATGCGCTTTGGCGGGCGGCTTCCGACGCGCGCGGAACGCGAGCTTGCGCGTTACTCGGCGTCGGTCGCGACGCTGGTGGGCATGAAGGAGCCGAGCGAGGCCGAGCCGCGGATCGCGGAGCTGCCTGAATGGACGCAGGTCGGAGATTGCACGAATCCTTCCCAGCCGGACGAAGGCTG